>JBAIXS010000047.1:0-4656 GCA_037916395.1 Candidatus Sulfobium mesophilum | reverse complement strand
CCTACCGTACGATAAGATACTCAATGAAGGCCGCAAGAAAGATGAAAAAACCCGCCGGCACTATTTTCCTGTAGATGCCCAGAAGGTCTGCCTTAAAATACTGCCTTGTGAGGACAAGGCAGAGATGCACGGGAGACAGGAGCACGCCGATGAACCCCGAGGCAAAGGCAAGCGAGATATTGGCAAGCGAGGCTTCGCCTCCGATGTTTATGAGGAGGGGGAAAGTGCTTCCGACAAACCCCACTGTATGGCCTGTCAGAAGGCCGGTTATAAAAGGCAAGAAACAGAGAATGGGGAGGACCGGTATCCCCTGTTTAAGAAAAAAGGCGCTCAGATTTGTTACGGCCCCCGAGGCCTCCAGAGTCTCCTTGAAGAGCATAATGCCTATGATCAGAACAATTACTTCAAGGGCGAACCCGTACTTTGTCGCACGAAGGACCTCCCCCGGGCTATACCTATAAATGAAAAAAAGAGGAAGTATGATCCCTAGAAGGGCATAATGAAGTTCCACCCGTGCAACAACCACAAGCAGCAGGACAGCAAGGACAGGTAAAAAACTCTGCAAGTTTATCTTCTTTGTCCCCGCTTCAGCCGTCATCATATCATCAGGATTTCTCCGTTTGATGTTCAGCATGCTCTGCTTAAAACCCATCGCAAGCAGTACAAGCGCGCATATTATGTTCGCAAGGATGAGAGAGTGTAAAGGGATCCCCGAGATAGCTGATGCAAGCAGGATTCCCGGATAAAGCGGCAGGATATACTCCCATGGATGGCGGAACCAGTAATTGATAAACGCCTTCTCTTCCTGGCTCATCTTTAATCCCGCTGTTGCCTCCTCTACCATGGGCGCTGAAAAGTATGCGCCTCCTAGTGAGGGCAGCATCCCGATAATAAGCGGCATCGATATTATGACTACCTTTTTATTGCTGAAAAACCCCTTAACCGAGGACATCATGGCCGACATCACATTTTTTTCTCTCAATACAAGTTCGAATGTCCTGATAAGAGACAAAGCAAGCAGAAGCTTTATGGTAGTGCTGTTAAGGGTTGCTTTCCTGAGGGTGCTCGCAATGCTTTCGGGAGACATTCCGTAAAGCGCGGCGACTGCGGCAGATGCGACAAGCATTACATAGCCGATGAAGAGTTTTTTCCGAAGCAGGGCAAGGATCAGAAAAAATACCAGACTGATCTTGATTGAATCAAGCATTACAGGTCAAAGAGAATTAGAAACCTTCCTTATCTTTTCGAGCTTTCTGAGTGCCCTGCCCGAATCAATAGATTCTTCCGCCAGCGCGAAGGCGGAACGCAGGTCCGGAACTTTGCCGGATACCATGATCGCGGCAGCCGAGTTCAGCAGGACAACGTCCCGCTTGGCACCTTTTTCTCCGCTTAAGATGCCCACAGCTATCCTTGCGTTATCGTCTTTGTCGCCGCCCAGAAGGTCTGCTACCCTGCCCCTGCCCAGGCCAAAGTCCTCAGGAGCAAGATACATATTCTCCACGCTTCCATTAACGAACCTTGATGCCTTCGTTCCATCGGAGATGGTGATCTCGTCCAGACCATCTTCTCCGTGGACTACCATCGCGTCTACGGCTCCCAGATTTCCAAGGACCGCCGCAAGGGGTTCTGTGAGCTTGCTTGAGAAGACCCCCAGCACCTGTCTTTCTGCATTGGCCGGGTTAGTCAGAGGACCAAGGATATTGAAGATCGTCCTTATCCCCATCTCTCTTCTTGGGCCGATTGCGTATTTCATCGCAGGATGAAAGAGCGGCGCGAAAAGAAAGCCGAATCCGGTCTCAAAAAGGCATTTTTCAACCTTTTCGGGCGGCAGATCTATCTTTATCCCGAGCGCTTCGAGAACATCGGCGCTGCCTGCTTTACTGGAGACTGCCCTGTTGCCATGTTTTGCCACGGGAATGCCGGCCGCCGTTACAACGAAGGCTGTCGTAGTCGATATATTAAATGTATGGGACATGTCCCCACCGGTTCCGCACGTATCCAGAACGCCTTCTGGGGCCTTTATATGCGCAGCTTTGTCACGCATTATCTTTGCCGCCCCGGTTATCTCCTCTACGGTCTCTCCCTTAATCCTGAGAGCGGCGAGAAAGGCCCCTATCTGAGAGTCTGCTGCCTTCCCTTCCATAATCTCTCTCATGCACTCAGCCGTCTCAGATTCGGACAGATTAATCCCGCCGACGAGCATATTGATCGCTTCTTTGATCATCTGCAGTTCCTCTCATTCAGGAGATTTGAAGGAAATTCTTTCATCTGATTATTATTGCTGAACTGCCCTTGTCTTTAGAAGTTCATTCATAAACCTGTCTATTCCGCCGTCAAGAACAGAGTCCACATCACCGACCTCAAGTCCTGTACGGTGATCTTTTACCATCCGGTAGGGTTGTAGCACATATGACCTTATCTGACTGCCCCAGGCTATGCCTTTCTTGTCTCCGACAAGGTCTTCCATCCTCTTTTCTTTTTCCTTTTGTTCAAGCGCAAAAAGCCTTGCCTTCAGTATCTTCATGGCGACTGCCTTGTTTTTGTGCTGCGATCTTTCATTCTGGCAGGCGACGATGATGCCAGAAGGTATGTGCGTCAAACGCACGGCAGAGGAGGTCTTATTGACATGCTGTCCTCCCGCGCCTGAGGCCCGATAGGTGTCGATCTTAAGGTCCTCTTCCCTTATATCAATATCTATATCATCTTCTATTTCCGGATAGACGATCACAGCCGCAAAGGAGGTATGCCTCCTCTTATTGGCATCATAAGGTGAAATTCTGACCAGCCTGTGTACGCCCGCCTCACAGCTCAGATAGCCGTAAGCGTAGTCGCCGCTAAAGGTTATGGTAGCGCCCTTTATCCCTGCCTCATCTCCAGGCTGAAAATCAACGATCTTCGTCTCATATCCGCGCCTCTCTGCCCATCGCAGGTACATTCTCATAAGCATCTGGGCCCAATCCTGGCTTTCCGTTCCGCCTGCGCCGGGGTGGATAGTGAGAATCGCGTTGCTTTTGTCGAATTGACCTGAGAGGAGGTTTTGAAGCTCGAGTTTTTCGATCTCGTCCTTAAGGGATTCGAGGTCTTTCTTGATCTCCTTGAAAAAAACGTCCCCGCCCTCTTCATCGAGAATTCCAAGTGAATCTTCCAGATAGGCCAGTTTGCCCTCAATGGTTTCAAAGGGGGCCACCGTCCCTTCAAGTCTGGATTTTTCTTTGAGAAGCTCTTTTGTTTTATCGGGTGAAGACCAGACCTCTTCCTTCGAGAGGTCTCTGCCGATCCTTGCTATTTCCTCTTTCTTCCTGCGGACATCAAAGATAACCCCGGAGCGCTTCGATTTTGGCCCGCAACGAGACCATCTCTTCCTTAAGTTCTGACTGCACAAGCATAATTACCTCCAAATTCTTATATTGAGACAAATTACAATCGATATCACGATGCACAGATATGAAAACAGATCCCCGTATTTCGTGTAAAAGGTCAGGGTCCTGTCAGTCTTCACCCGCTCAGACAGAACAAACCTCTGAAACAAGGGCGATTCAGAGAGTATCCTGCCGCTGCTGTCAATGAATCCCGAAATGCCGGTATTTGCAGCGCGTATCACCGGCTTTCTGTTTTCTATAGCCCTGAAAACCGCCATACTGAAATGCTGATAGGGCCCTGCAGTCTTTCCGAACCAAGCATCGTTTGTTATAGTTACGACGAAATCTCCGCCATCTGTATAAAACTTTCTCACAAGCCCCGGGAAAATGATTTCATAGCATATCATTGTCCCGAAACTGCCGAATTCGGTTTCCGCCCTGGAATATTCTTCCCCGGAAACGTAATCGCCGATTCCCGCAACAAGTTTATCTATAAAAAAAAGAAGACTTCTGAGGGGAACGTATTCTCCAAAAGGGACCAGATGTATTTTATCATACTCATAAATGTTTTTCCCTTCCTTATCAAGTAATACTGCGCTGTTTGTCAGCAGGGTCTTGCTTCGGGAGTGTTCTTTCACCAGTACGCTTCCAAAGAGAAGATCACTGCCAAGCTCCCTCTGAAAACTCGTCAGCTTCCCGGTATTTAGCTTGTCATAATCGAACATAAATGGCACTGCTGTCTCCGGCCATATGATTAGTTGCGGAGAGGTCCCGGCTGCTTTTCTTGAAAGGGTAAAGTAAGTATTAAGCACTTCATTTTGATAAGCAGGTTCCCATTTTTTGTCCTGCTCAATGTTCCCCTGGACCACACTTACATTGACAGGGCTGCCTTTTCTTTCCTGTCCAAGCCTCCAATGACCGTAACCGAGGGTCAAAACGACAATTATTAAAACAGCGGATAGTCCGACAAAAGTATATGACACGGGAAACAGCGGCATCTCTCTGACTCTTCTTTTAAACATGACAATATCTACCAGTGCGCCGTTGACCATAAGGACAAGGAAGGAGATGCCGTAGATCCCCGTTATATCTGCAACCTGTATAGCGTGAAGGAACTTATATTGACTGTATCCCACGCTGGACCAGGGGAACCCCGTAAGGGCGTATGAACGGAGGAATTCAAGCACGACCCACAATACCGGCGCTATGAAGAGGACGGGAAGTTTGGTTTTCCTTATCATCTGTATGAAGAGTACGCAAAATATTGCCGGATAGAGGCCCAGATAGAGACATAGCA
>JBAIXS010000046.1:0-6772 GCA_037916395.1 Candidatus Sulfobium mesophilum | reverse complement strand
GCTCTTCAGACCAGCCCTGCGCAGATCAAATGGCACCTTGCCAGCATAGAAGATGTAATGGAAGAACTCCGCAGCGGTCCTGACGGACTGAATTCTTCCGAGACTCAAAAAAGGACGGAGGAATTCGGACTGAATGAATTGATTGAGGCAAGTAAAAAGTCGCCCTTAAGTATTTTTCTTGCGCAGTTCAAGGATTTTATGATCATTGTCCTTATATTCGCAGCCTTCATATCAGGGATCATAGGAGAAAAGAGTGATGCAGTTGTAATCATCGCTATCGTGGTTCTTAATGCGGTTGTCGGATTTATCCAGGAGTACAGAGCCGAAAGAGCGGTTAGGGCGTTGAAAGAGATGGCGGCCCCGACAGCGGCAGTCAGGAGGGAAGGGGTGGTCAGGGAGATCCCTGCCTCTTTGCTTGTGCCGGGCGATATAGTCATTCTTGATCCAGGAAGGATTGTCCCTGCCGACATAAGAGTTGCCGAATCTTTCCAGCTAAAAATAGTCGAGGCAGCATTGACGGGTGAGGCTGCGCCTGTGGAAAAAAATGCAGCGGTTATGACAGAAGATCCGCCTGCCCCCGGGGACAAAGAAAATATGGCATTTAAGGGAACTCTGGTCTCATATGGAAGGGGCGCGGGTATAGTAGTTGCCACCGGCATGAGCACTGAGTTCGGAAAGATTGCCGCCATGCTGCAAAAGGAAAAAGAGGTTAAGACTCCCCTCCAGAAAAAAATGGCTGTCTTCGGCAAGAGACTCGCTTTTTTTATTCTTGCCGCGTGTCTGGTAATTTTTTTTGCAGGCATCGTGAGAGGCGAACAGCCCCTTTTGATGTTCCTCACTGCGATATCGCTGGCCGTGGCGGCCATCCCTGAGGCGCTTCCTGCTGTGGTGACGATTACACTTGCGATCGGGGCCAAAAACATGATTGCGCGCAAGGCCCTCATAAGAAAATTGCCGGCAGTCGAAACCCTCGGCTCAGTGACGTATATATGCTCTGACAAGACCGGCACCCTGACTCAAAACAGGATGACCGTCGAAAAAATTTATTTCGCCGGGCAAACAATAGACATGCCTCAGCTAAAGAGGAAAATGTCTGAGCGGCTGGCGCTTGATAAAGATAAAACCGGACCATCTTCAGATCTACAGGCCCTTAGTGCCTTAATGGCTGCTTTTGCACTTAACAATGACGCGATGACGAAAGATCCGCTGCACCCCTCGGGCGACCCTACAGAGGTTGCTCTTTACAATGCAGCTCGTGAAAACGGATTCGACAAGCATAGTCTTGAAAAGTTTCTGCCGAGAACGGATGAGATACCGTTCGATGCGGACAGACGTTGCATGACGACGCTGCATAAAGTTGTGGAGCCTTCGCAAACGGATCTTTTCCGGGAAGGAAGATGGTGCTGTCATGAGGGGGAATTTATCTCTTTTACAAAGGGAGCCGTGGAAGAGCTGGTTGGGAAAGCCGCATCGATTGTGGGAATAGAAGGGACAGGACCTCTTGATCGCGTTAAGTTGATGGCTGTCAATGAGGAGATGGCCTCCCAAGGTTTAAGGGTTTTATGTATCGGCATGAGAAAATGGGAAAGTCCTCCCGGCAAGCTGTCTGCTGATGCAATTGAAAGAGAGCTTGTAATATTGGGGCTTGCGGGGCTTGCGGATCCTCCAAGGAAGGAGGCGGCTGAGGCTGTGGCCCTCTGCAAAGAGGCGGGCATTAAGGTTGTCATGATTACCGGAGACCACCCGGTCACTGCGACGTCCATGGCCGGAAGGCTCGGCATACTGGATGGTGAGCAGAGCATTATAACGGGGAGGGAACTCGACAAACTGTCTGAAGCCGAATTTAAGGAACGTGTCGGTGTCATACGTGTATACGCGCGGGTCGCGCCTGAACAGAAATTAAAGATTATAAAGGCGCTTCAGGACCGCGGAGAGTTTGTGGCGATGACGGGAGACGGCGTTAATGATTCACCCGCCCTGAAAAGGGCCGACATAGGTGTCGCGATGGGGATTTCAGGCACGGATGTGGCAAAAGAAGCCTCCGATATGGTACTGCTTGACGACAACTTCGCGTCCATTGTAAATGCGGTTGCTGAAGGAAGAAAAATCTACGCTAATATCAGGAAGTTCATCAGATACCTCCTTACTACGAACTCAGGAGAAGTATGGACACTTTTTCTGGCTCCCATTTTGGGACTCCCTATGCCGCTTCTCCCTATCCATATACTGTGGATAAATCTTATCACCGACAGTCTTCCAGCCCTTGCCCTATCCGTGGAACCCGCCGAAGCGGATTTAATGAAGATGCCGCCCAGACATACAGGGGAAGGCATATTCTCTCGCGGGCTTGGTCTGCACGTCCTGTGGGTCGGACTGCTTATGGCGGGTATTGCGCTTGCGCTGCAGGCATGGTCGTATGGCACTGCCGGTGCCCACTGGCAAACGATGGTCTTTACTGTTTTATGTCTTACCCAGCTGGGCCATGTTCTTGCTATCAGGTCTGAAAGGCGCTCTCTTTTTACAATGGGCCTTTTTTCAAACAAGACGCTTCTGGGCGCGGTCTTGTTAGGCTTTGTCCTTCAACTGACAGTAGTTTATCTGGAGCCGCTTAATTCTCTTTTCAGGACCGCGCCGCTGACTGCCGCTGAACTCGCGCTGACGTTGGCGCTTGCAAGCATTGTATTTTTCTCGGTAGAAATAGAAAAACTCATCAGAAGGATGAACGGCATCTAGCGAATAGTGCCTGACGCTACCGGTAGTTTGTCATATTCTCTATGATCTTCAGTTGTGCGTCGGCGTTGTTCCAGACTATTGCGATCGATTCCTCCGACAGGCTTTTCCACTTCTGGCCGGTCGGTTGATATAAATGAGACTCTGTGGCAAAGTGATATTTGGAGACTATCGGCTCGACGTCCTGCCCCACATATATGCGTCCTTTGGGGACAAAATCAAAGGGAGCAAATTCCAGCTGATACTTCCACAGGAGCAGTCCGTCGTGGTACATACCTGAAAGGTCCGCATAGGCGTCCAGAAGCTCTTTTTCCTCCCTCGTGGTCACCTTGTTCCTCAAAGCGGCGATTTCCGCGGAAAGATTCTGCGCCTGTTCCGCTAGCTGCCTGTATGATGATCCACTGATACGTGCGGCTTTTATCGCATGAGCGGCTGCGCTTAGCTGCTTAAATTTGTTTTTGTCGAGTCCAGGCCCTGACGAGCACGCTGCGCCCAAAAAAAATATTATCAGGAGTGCTGCCAACTTGATGTTATGTTTCTTCATCCACTTGTCCTGTGTCCGGATAATCAGATCGAACCGTCGCCATTTCCACTGTTGAATGTTGTGCGGTTAAGCGCATGTTTTTTCATCAATATTACCACTGAAGATTTCAAAATTGCCAGCATAACGAAGAAAAAGGCAAGGTCGCGATCGTCTGGAATCAGGGCAGCTTTGTGCTAGAATAGTCTAGTTTGTCTGCTATCTGAGAGGTTTTTATGATAAAAATTATTATGTTCGATCTGGACGGCACACTAGTGGATTCGAGCATAGATATCACAAACGCCCTTAACTTTGCCATGGGTCCTTACGGCATCTCTGAGATGACCGTGGAGGAGACCATAGGCATGGTGGGAGAGGGGCTCACGAGATTGATAGAGAAGATCCTTGGTGATGAGCGGGCCGCGATCGCTAACGAAGTTCTTGATCGGTTTATAGGCTATTATTCGGAGCATCTCACTGTTTTTACCGCGCCATACCCCGGCGTTCGGGAGACGCTCGAACGTCTGGACAATTACAGGAAGGCCGTTATTTCCAACAAACGGGAATACCTTTCCAGAAAATTGCTTGAGGAACTTGATCTCGCGAAATACTTTGACATCGTACTGGGCAGTGACAGCGTTGAAGAGAGGAAACCCTCCCCTAAGCCTCTCCTTAAGGTCCTGGGGAATTATTCTCTACAGCCTGATGAAGCCGTTATCGTTGGCGACAGCAACTTTGACATCGAAGCCGGCAGGGCTGCCGGCATGAAGACGATAGCAGTTACTTACGGTTTCAGGGACATCGTTTCGCTAAAGGGCGCCGATTTCCTTATCGGCAATTTCGCAGAGCTGCCGGCATTGCTGGCCGGACTGGGCTGATTGCCGGAGCGGGGAGGGGTTTTATGGAAACGACTCTTGACGGTCTGCGGGATGTGAAACTTTATCAGCGCAGGGATGGCTACAGATTTTCAGTCGATGCTCTTCTTCTTTATTCATTCGTGAATGTCAGACACGTAAAAGATGCAGCCGACCTTGGCGCCGGCTCCGGTGTGATCGGTCTTTTGCTTGCGAGAAAATATCCCGGCGCCAGAATACTTCTTGTGGAGCTGCAGCAGACTCTTTACAGGCTGGCTGAGAGGAACATTGCGCTTAACGGTCTTTCTGAAAGGGTGAGCGCAGTTCTTATGGACATCTCTTCCATGCACGAGGCGTATCCGGCAATGTCTTGTGACCTTGTCGTATCCAACCCGCCTTACAGAAAGCCCACGTCCGGACGTCTTAGCCGGGGAGAGGAAAGAGCTGTGGCGCGGCATGAGGTCAGGCTTCGCCTGCCGGATCTCGCGAGGGCCGCTGCGCATCTCCTTAGGTCAAGAGGCAGGTTCTTCATGATATACCATCCTGAACGCATAGTCGAAGTTATAGACAGTCTTAGAGCCGAAAAGCTTGAGCCCAAGCGCCTCAGATTTGTCCACAACGACAGCGGTTCGGTCTCGAAGATAGTGCTGGTCGAGGCGGTGAAGGACGGCAGGGCAGGTCTGAAAGTTGAAAAGCCGCTGATTCTTTATAATAAAAACGGCTCGTACACTGAAGAAGTCAAGGCGATGTACGAATAATGAGAAATCCGGGTGGGCTCAAAAAATGGAGGAAAATGAAGAAGGTCTGTATATCCATTTTGATGCTATCTATGTTTTGTCTGATAATGTCGGGCGTCTCCTACGCTGCAAGCCTGAAGAAGAAAGGAAAAAGGCAAATTCCGGAATCAGCGGATCAAATCAATGAGAGCCATTACAACCTGGGGCAAAAAAAGACATCGGCGGCATCCCCTTGGCCCACCTCTGCTACTAATAACGCCGTCTCTGCTGCATTTTCATGGTTTAGCGATCCCTTCATGATTTACACGTGGAGGGAGGCCGGCGATGCGTGGGTTCAGATTGTTCCGCAAAACGGCTCGAGCCCGTTTATATGCAATTCAGTTTTTACCATAGTTCAAAACGCTATCCAGTTCGATACCGTAAAATTAGAGACGGTAAGCGGAGATTCTCAGTGTGGCAATGTTTTAATCACATCTATTTTCAGAGTCGCCCAGCGGTCTTTTAACACAGCGAAGGCTGATCTTGATCAGGCCTTTACCCTTCTTTATAACGGGGGAACACTATATAGCTTGAATATGCCTCGCGACAGTTCTACGTCCTCCACTCCTCTCCCTCAGCGGCCGCATTCGCATGGGGAGTGGGTGAGCTACAGTACAGGCCCCTCCAGTGAATCCTACTATGACTCAGAAAGTATTATTACTCATCTGACTGAAGACATTATAGAGGTTTGGAGCAAGACAATATATTCGGATGAAGGCAAAAAATTCCTGGAACAGGATTATAAAGTGCCCGACATTTCAGAATCAACAAGTCTGCAGGAATTTAATTGCCGCACAAGAGAAACGCGGACCATAACGGCAGGGTACTACAATTCCGCTCAGAAAGAAGTTATCAATACCGGCGACAAGCCGAGTGGCTGGATGCAGATACCTCCAGGAAGCAGAGCGGAGAATCTGTACAAGATAGTTTGCAGGAAAGAGCAAAAATAGAGCTGTCACTATAATGCATATATGCAGTGCACGCATGCTAAGGGTAACCAGATTCCCTCCATCGTCAGTCACCCCAGACTGAAGCCTTTTTAGCCCAAATGCTTTCCCGATATCTGTGGTGGAACTCTCCGGCGATTGCCGACAGTTCCGCAGGGTTGTGTGTTCTTTTATACCTGCTGACCCCCCGCCAGTAGACTGAATATGCGGCCACTGCCGACTCGGGGTATTGACGGATCACCGAGTCGAATTTCTCTTCTGCCTCAACCCAATTTTTCTCCATAAAGGCCAGCCTCGCTAGCCCCATTGCGAGCCATGCCCGGAACTCTGTTTTAGGCAAGTAGCCCTCATTCCGCACTCTCTCTGTGCCTCCGGGGTCCATGATAAGCACAGAGGGAGTCCAGAGGACATCAAAGCGGTGGAAGCCTGTGGGGTTATCCTTAATGTGTATTTCGAGTGGGATAAAGGTCCTGTTGATAAATTCTGAAACCTCGGTGTCAGAGAAAGATTCGGCCTCCAGCCGAACACAGCCTCCTCAACCAGGCGCCGCACTAAAGTCAACGAGTATAGGCCGGACATTTTCTTTTGCCTCCGCAAGGGCAGCCTCGATATCTTTTCTCCATTGCATAGCCATATCTCTCGTCCTCCCTCATAGGATCGCTTTTATCTCCATTGTACCCGACGCTTGCAATTGGAGCAAGAAAGCGAAGTGATGGCAGGTCCTTGATTTGATGCGCCCAGCTGCTTTTTACCGGCACTCATTATTACGGGAGTTATTGCGTGTAACATAGATCGGCCAGTTCGACAGCAGCATTTATCTTATACGTGACCTCCGGTCTGAGACAAAACTCGACAATGTGGTTAACAAGGAAGAAGCTCTGATTTTACGTCTGTCTCATCAAATAGAGGTAAAGGTGAGTAACGTAATCGTGACTGATTGAGCGC
>JBAIXS010000045.1:0-1977 GCA_037916395.1 Candidatus Sulfobium mesophilum | reverse complement strand
ATGGAATTAATAGCAAAGGCTGTCCCTGCAACTACCACAATGCACAGGGCAAACAATATAAGTCGCTTTATAGTAAAAACTTCCCTTTTTTCTTCCTGCCAAAATTTGCACTTCATCATATTCCTCCGGTTCTTTGAATTAACACCGAGAAAATTCGCAAGCGCCTTCTTCGTGCATAGTTATTGATTCCGCTCAAGATAGCCATCCTTGAGATGATACACATGGTCGAAACCTCTGATCATCCTCTCATCGTGAGTTACCACGATCACCGCCGATTGGTTTTCTCTTGCGATCTTCCGTAACAATTCCATGACCTTCATTCCCCTGGCAGTATCCAAAGATGCCGTTGGCTCATCGGCCAGGATGAGTTTCGCCTTGTTTGCCAGGGCTCGGGCAATGGCCACTCGCTGTTGTTCGCCCCCTGAAAGCCGGCCAGGCAGATAATCGGCCCGCTTGCTGATCTCCATGTATTCGAGAAGCTCCGTTGCGCGACCCTCAGCCGCATCCTTTTTCATGTCGACAAGACTTAAGGGAAAAAGCACGTTCTGCTTGGCCGTGAGAAAGGGTATCAGATTATGTGACTGGAAAGTGAAACCGACTTTCTCCCGGCGAATGCGGCGTATGTCTATGCCGTTCCAGCCGTTTTTCTGAAATATGGTCTGGCCATCAAAGTCGATCTTGCCGGTCGTAGGTTCCAAAATGAGGCTTATGCATAAAAGCAAAGTAGTCTTGCCGGACCCGCTAGGGCCGAGGAGCGCCACCAGCTCACCCTTTGAAACAGACAGGTTTATGTCTTCAAGTGCCCGCACTTCCAGATCGCCGGACCCGAAGGTCTTGGATAGGCCCTCGATTCTGAGAATTTCCATCATTGTCCCCCCAGCGCCATGGCTGGCTCTGTTTTCAGCGCCTGCCAGAGCCCCAAAATACTGGCAAGGATACCGCCCGCAAAAACTATTATGAACGTCAGCAAGGTATCTCCAGTAACTAACAGGATAGTTCTGGGAAATAACGAATAAGTATTCATAATCAGGACTACTCCGAACAGGAAAGCGCCGACTGTCAAGAGGAGAGACTGTTCCAGTACCATGCGGATGATTACCCGATTAGGAGCACCAATAAGTTTCATAACTGCAATGCTACGGATCTTCTCCATGGTAAATGTGTAGACCACCAGGGAAACTATGACTACCGAGATGAGAAGAAGGAGCGTTCTGAAAAGAAGAAGCTGCTTTGCCATACTGGCTAGCCGACCCTTCAACATCAGTGCAACCTCCTCTTCCGTACTGAAAGAGGAAAGATATAGCCAGTCATCTATCAGACGGGCCACCTCCACTCGATTCACTCCCGGCTTTAGCTTCACAAGAACAGCATTTATCACGTGCGTGTCGGATTGCAGGGGAGTGAGCAACTTGTCAATCTGGTTCGGGGAGAGATAGCTTTGCGTGGACAGGGTGCGCACAAGTCTCTTACGCTGGCCCCGAATCTCTTCATTGTCTCTCTGATAGAGCACTTCCTGGGCATCGGGCAGGGAGAGATACACCAGGGCCTCGCCATCAGAAGACACCGCCTCTTTTGTGAGGCCGACTACCGTAAAGGTATGCAGACCCAAAGTTACCCTGTCCCCCATGCTCACTCCCAGCTTTGGATGGGCGACCATTTCGTAATGGGCATTTTGGATGCTTCTTCCGGCAAAGATCTTCTGAGGGCCACCCAGTCCGCCGAAGATATCATAGCCAATAATGCTGAAATGTCGACTCTTGCCCTGTATCGGTCTTTCGACCGTGTAGTAGATAAAGGGACTGGCCCTTTCCACGCCGGGGACAGACCTGATACTGTAGTGGTAGAATTCAGGCATGGTGGACTGCTCGTTAAACGGTCCTCCCCGATACCGTTCCACGACCCATAGGTCGGGATTTGTGGCATTGATGAGGGCAAGTCCTTCATGGATATTTCCACGATAGAGACCGTTCATGGCCA
>JBAIXS010000044.1:0-3049 GCA_037916395.1 Candidatus Sulfobium mesophilum | reverse complement strand
CTGAAATGTTTCTCAGTTTTCCGTGATTCGTAACTCATAACGAAGGTGAAATAAGAACCGTATTCTTGGAAAAATATTATATTGAGCAGATTTAATATAGTTTCGAATTATTAAAACAAGATTAACTCCCAGTGAAAAAAAATTAATCATTAATCTCAGCTCGTCATGTTAACTTTTGAGACTCAACCCCGTAGCAAGGACGGATTATCGGTTACTCTCCGGGGTTGCGTTGTATTGAAATATAGGAATAATTTCTTGTAAGATAGTGCGTTTCCTTTATACTGTGAGAAAAATAAGTACTTGCACGGAGGTAGTGACATCAAGCTCAGAAGAGAAGACGGAAGTGAACAGAATATCGGCGAAGTGTCGGAGCTGGAAAAACAACTGAAGAAATCAAAGGCCATCGCGGTAAAGATAAACGGCCAGCTTCGCGATATCAATTCAGTCCGGTCAATGGGCGATAACGATGTCGCGGAGGCTATCTCTTTTGATTCGGGGGAGGGCAAAGAGATCTACCGTCATAGCACGTCCCATGTTATGGCGCACGCGGTAAAGAAACTCTTCCCCGGTGCGAAACTCGCAATCGGCCCGGCTATTCAGGACGGGTTCTACTATGACTTCGACCTCGAAAAGACATTCACCACAGAGGACCTTTCAGCCATCGAAAAAGAGATGGAGAGGATCATCAAAAAGGACTCCCCTTTTGCCAGGAAAGAAATCTCCAGGGAGGAGGCTATCAGGCTGTTTGGCGAGCAAGGCGAGATATATAAGGTTGAACTCCTGAATGAATTGTCTGACGGCACCATAACGATCTATGAGGAAGACGGTTTCATCGATCTCTGCCGCGGTCCCCATCTGCCTTCTACAGGCAAGATAGCGGCCTTCAAACTCCTCAGTGTGGCCGGTGCTTACTGGCGGGGAGATGAAAAAAACAAGATGCTTCAGCGCATCTACGGGACCTCCTTCACTAACAGCAAGGACCTGAAGGCGCATCTCGATTTCCTTGAAGAGATAAAGAAGAGGGACCACAGGAGAATCGGCAAGGAACTTGACCTCTTCAGCGTCAGTGATGAGATAGGTTCCGGTCTAATACTCTGGCATCCAAACGGAGCGCTGATCCGGAAAACTATCGAAGACTTCTGGCGAAACGAGCACCTGAAGGCCGGTTATAATATCCTTTTTTCCCCCCACATCGCCAAACTGGAACTCTGGAGGAGAAGCGGCCATCTCGATTTTTACAGTGAGAATATGTACTCCCCGATGGAGATAGAGGGCGTAGACTATGAATTGAAGCCGATGAACTGCCCTTTCCACCTCAGCGTATACAAGAGCTCGCTTCGGAGTTATCGTGATCTGCCGATACGCTACGCCGAGCTTGGGACCGTTTATCGATATGAAAGATCAGGCACCCTGCATGGACTTTTGAGGGTGAGAGGATTTACTCAGGACGACGCGCACATCTTCTGCAGGGAAGACCAGATAGAAGATGAAATACTGAATATCCTCGATTTTACCCTTTTTATTCTGAAGACGTTCGGATTTGATTCTTATGACGTATATCTGTCGACGCGTCCCGAAAAATATGTGGGCAGTCTTGAAAACTGGGAAATATCTACAAATGCGCTTAAGAATGCGCTCGAGAAGAAGGGGCTGTCTTTTTTGATTGACCCTGGAGAGGGTGTCTTCTACGGCCCGAAGATAGATATCAAGGTCAAGGATTCTTTAGGTCGCGCCTGGCAGTGCAGCACCATACAGGTCGATTTCAATAACCCTGAGAGGTTTGATATCACATACCGGGCGGCAGACGGCAAAGAACGCAGGCCGATTATGGTGCACAGGGCGCTGATGGGGTCCCTCGAAAGGTTCTTTGGCGTCCTGATCGAGCATTATGCCGGTGCCTTTCCGCTCTGGCTTGCCCCTGTCCAGGTATCTGTGCTGACTATTTCGGAGCGGCACGCAGGTTATGCTGAAGAGGTTGCTGCGGCACTCAGAGGCCGCGGAATAAGGGTGGATCTTGACACTGACAGTGAAAAGATAGGCAATAAAATAAGGAAGAGTACTATCAGAAAGATTCCTTATTCGGTTATAATTGGTGATAAAGAGGCATCTGAGCGTGCGGTAATGCTCAGACGGAGGAGCGGCGAAAACTCTGGGCCGTTCACTATGGATGAATTAATATCTTTTCTTCTGGGAAAGATAAACTCGATGGAGGTGCAGACATAAGCGGCAGAGACGTTGGCAAAGGCATAAGGGTTAATGAACAGATAAGGGCGAGGGAAGTGAGGGTTATCGACAGTGAAGGACAACAGCTTGGAGTGATGACTGTGAGAGAGGCCCTCAGCCACGCGGCTACAAAGGAACTTGACCTCGTCGAGGTATCACCGACAGCTGTACCTCCTGTGTGCAAGATCCTCGATTTCGGAAAATATAAATATCAGCTTAATAAAAAGCACGCCCAGAAAAAGACAATCGATGTTAAAGAGATCAAAATACGGCCGCAGATAAACGAACATGATCTCAGCCTGAAAATAAGGAATATAAACCGTTTCATCGAAGAAGGCGATAAGGCCAAGGTCGTGATGTTTTTCAGGGGGCGGGAGATAATCCGGCCTGAACTTGGCATGAAAGTCTTCGAAAAAATATCCCAGCAGCTTACGGGTAAGTTTCAGATCGAGCAGCAGCCCAGACTCGAGGGCAATCATATAACCATGGTAGTCGCTCCCAAATCGGGGTAAGCCGGGAATCGTTGTTCTCCTTCGACGGACTTGCGGTAGGGATTTCTCCTTTTATTCCTGGTAGGCGACCCAAAAAATAATGGTGCTTCTTTTGTTCCGTCGCTGAAAGTACCCGTGACAAATATTTTTTTTTAAGGTATAATCTATTTTCTCGTTTCGTGATCGATCTGGTATGACGGAGATACCGTGAAACGAGGATTCAATGCGGCCTTTGACCGCATATTTTTATGGAGGAAGAGATGCCAAAGCTGAAGACCCATAGAGGAGCGGCAAAGCGGTTTAAAGTGACCGGAAACGGCAAGATCAAGAGGGGG
>JBAIXS010000043.1:0-11555 GCA_037916395.1 Candidatus Sulfobium mesophilum | reverse complement strand
ATTTTGTTGTTGGGTACTTTAGGAGGCTGCTTATGGCCAGACCTATGACGGGAAGAATGGTTATCGATTTCAGGGCTGCCGGAACTCCATAATGGTCAGCCCAGATCCCCAGTATCGTTACCCCCACACCCCCTGTGCCTATTGCGAAGCCGACCATGAGTCCCGATGCGATTCCGAGATTGCCGGGCAGTATTTTATGCGCCATGACTATGGTGACTGTAAAAGAAGATATCAGCACCATCCCGATGGTCCCAAGAACAAGAAATAACAGGTATCCTTTTACGGCAAATATGAGCGGTAAAAGAAAAGATGTGGCAGCAAGTGAGAAAACCAGATAGGGTTTATGCCCCCATCTGTCCGCTATAGGAGAGCCCAGCAGGGTCCCGGCGACTCCTCCCAGCAGAAAAACTGAAACCAGTTTCCCGGCATAAATAGGGTCTCCCTTAAGGTAGTCTATATAATAAAAAGGGATGTATGTGGTAAGGCCGGCATGAGTCCATGACCGCATGATGACCGTCAGGACAAGTAAAAGCATAGAGAAGGCGGCCCCTTTTTGGATCTCATGCCCTCCTTCTTTTTTTGGCCTTCGCTCTATCTTAGGTATTGTGAGGGTCTTCCAGAAAAAAAATACTGCTGTAAGGAAAAAAATAGAAGGTACGACCATTACCGGAAGAGAGGACAACCCGAAATGTTTGATGAGATATATGGAAAAGATAGGACCGAGGGCGAACCCCAGATTGCCGCCTACTGAAAAGATTGACATTCCAGTTGCTGCTTTCTGTCCTGTGAAGTAATATGCGGTTTTGAAGCCTTCGGGGTGATATGAAGCGACGCCCAAGCCGCTGACCATAACGAGCGCCAATACTGCTAAATAGCTTGAAGGAAGTGAAAGAAGTGAAATTCCGATGCCTGCAATAATGCAGCCCAGGGGAAGAAGAAGCGGTTTTTCCTCCCTGTCGGAAATGAAACCAAAGAGTGGCTGGATGACAGAAGAAGTAAAATTTGAGGCAAGCATGATGAGGCCGGCCATCGAATATGAGAGGGAGAGTTTTGCCTTAAGAAAAGGCAGGATTGCCGGCAGCGCCCCCTGATATATGTCTGTAGACAGGTGTCCCAGGGAAAGAAATATAAGGACCCTGAGGTTGAACATTCCCATCCTTCTTATTTCTCATCATCATACGGCAGTTTCCTCTGGGGGTCCTGGCCATATAATTGCCTGTTAAGTTCTGCCTGGACGATGTCCCATCCATCTTCGGTATGTGGGATTACGCAGCGTGAGCAATCTTTCATTCCCGTAGGCAAGACGGTGAATTCTCCTGGACAGTTAAGGAGAAAAAGCGGGCAGTAGCAGAACATGCAGGAATGCCAGTCCTTCAGATTGTGGCAGGGAAGAAATTCGCATTTCAGGTTTATGAAATGTTTGTAGTGCATGCTAAGTGCGAATTAAGGGAATTGCCGCTTGCTAATCATCCTTATTATCCGCACTTTGTGAACCCGCAGCAATGGCAGACGGCGCACCCTCCTTCATGTTCAACAGCTCCGCCGCATTCGGGACACTGCCCTATGCGCATTACCTCACCGTGGCCATTATCTCCGTTGCCGTTCCCTTTTTTGCCCTTCTGGAGATATTTTTCAAGGGCCTTTGCGATTGCGTCTGAGCAGGAAAGTATTCTCCCTCCCTCGGCCCAGGAGGGTTGGTGGCAGGATATGCCCTTCAGTTGGTTCATGATCTCTTGAGGTTCGATATTGGACCTCAGGGCCAAAGAGATGAGTCTTCCGATGGCCTCGGCCTGGCTGCTGGCGCATCCGCCGGCCTTGCCCATACTCGTGAACAGCTCGAAAAGGTTGCCTTGCTCGTCCTCCGTGATCGTTACGTAGAGGTTGCCGCAGCCGGTCTTCATGAGACGGACTTTTCCGCTAAGGACCTCGGGCCTACTCTTAGGAACGATCTTCATATGCTCAGGGCGGACTGACTCCGGCTCTTTCTTTGTTTTTCCGGTTGAGAGCACCTGCTCCTCCCGCGAGCCGTCCCGGTAGACGGTGACGCCCTTGCAGTTGAGCTTGTATGCGAACATGTAAGCATCCTCGACGTCCTTTGGCGAGGCGCTATGGGAGAAGTTGACTGTCTTGGAGACTGCGTTGTCGACATGCTTTTGAAATGCTGCCTGCATCGCGATATGTTCTATAGGTGAAATATCGTGTGCGGTCACGAATATCTTCTTCACGTCCTCGGGTATCTCCGGGAAGTCGTGTAGGGAACCTTTCTCCGCAATCCTTTCCATGAGGTCTCTGGACCAGAAGCCGCGCTCTTTCGCGGTCTTTTCGAAATAGGGGTTGACCTCCAGAAGCTTTGTCCCTTCCATTACATTTCGCACATATGAGACCGCAAAGAGCGGCTCTATGCCCGAAGAGCACGAGGCGATAATCGAGAGAGTGCCCGTAGGCGCTATCGTTGTTACTGTTGCGTTTCGCAGTATCATTTTTTTGTCGTATATGCTGCCTTCATAGTTTGGAAAGACGCCTCGCTCATCGGCGAGGGCGGCAGATGCGTTTTTGCCCTCCCTTTGTATGTACCCCATGACCTCATCGGCCAGTTGTATAGCCTGGTCTGAGTTATAAGGTATATTCATCAGGATAAGCATATCCGCCCATCCCATCACTCCCAGGCCTATTTTCCTGTTGGACTTGGTGACTTCGTCTATCTTCTTAAGCGGATATTTGTTTACTTCTATTACGTTATCCAGGAAATGAACCGCCTTCCATACTGTCTTCTTGATCTTCTGGAAGTCAACAGTGCCGTCTTTTACCATCTTTGCCAGGTTAATGGATCCCAGATTGCAAGACTCAAATGGCAGCAAGGGCTGCTCACCACAGGGGTTTGTTGACTCAATATGTCCTATCTTCGGCGTAGGATTCGATTCATTTATCCTGTCTATGAAGACTATGCCCGGCTCACCGTTTTTCCATGCGTGATTAACAATCAGACCAAAGACCTCTTTCGCCCTCAGGCTCCGTGCGACCTTTTTCGTCCGGGGGTTAATAAGATCGTATTCTTCGTCCTCCTTCACGGCACGCATGAACTCGTCTGTGATAGCAACAGAGATGTTGAAATTGTTGAAACGGGAATTGTTGTCTTTTGCAGTTATAAAATTGAGGATGTCGGGGTGATCGACACGCAGTATCCCCATGTTGGCCCCTCGTCTTGTTCCGCCCTGCTTTACCGCCTCGGTTGCGGTGTCGAATACCGTCATGAAGGATATCGGTCCCGAGGATATGCCTTTGGTGGAGCCCACAATGTCTCCGCTCGGCCGCAGATTGGAAAAGCTGAAACCGGTTCCTCCTCCGGATTTGTGTATAATCGCAGTATTTTTTACGGCGTCAAAGATCGACTCCATGGAATCATCTACCGGAAGAACAAAACAGGCCGAGAGCTGGCCGAGCCTTCTTCCCGCATTCATAAGCGTAGGGCTGTTTGGAAGAAAATCGAGAGATGTCATAATGGAAAAGAACTCTTCTTCAAGGAGTACAATATCTGCCATCGATTTCCCGTATTTCATATCTGCAGAGGCTATTGCCCTGGCTATCCGCCTGAAGAGCTCCTCGGCGGTCTCGACGACCTTTCCCTCTTCATTTTTTTTCAGATACCTCTTTTCAAGGACCTTTAAGGAGTTGGTTGTGAGATTGAGTTTTGAAGAAGCGTCCATTTCTTGCCCCCGATCGTTTTTATAAAATTATATTATTAGCGAATAAAACAGATAAATGATTTACAACAATTTGTATAACTTAAGAAATTAAACCACAATATATTGTGAGTGTCAAGGCAAAAAGAAGAAAAAAAAGAACTCTTTGATTTTTAATAATTTTTCCAGTGAAATAGCTGTTTGTTAGTTGTCAGTTCAAAAATATAACTTATTCTGTATTATAATAAATGGCCGAAACAGGTCTCAAGCTATGAAAATTACAGCCATATTTTTAAGCCTTCTGCTTCTTCTTTCATTTATTACATATTACTTTGTTAAGGAAGTAATGATCGCTCAGCCGGCTATCTGTAAAGCATGCCATTTTATAAGCCCCTATTACAATAAATGGGAGAGATCGACGCATAAGATGGTCCCCTGTCTGAAGTGTCATGAATACGGTCCCTTGAACGCATTTTCCGGGCAACTCCGTTATACTGCAGGCACTTATAATCCAAGGCCTCTTACGAATGTGCCTGATTCCAAATGCCTGCAGGCAGGATGCCATGAGATGAGATTGATAGAATCGAAAGTCAATTTCACCAGGTGGAAGATTGTCTTTGATCACAAACCGCATTTCACGCAGCATAGAAGAGGAATAAGTCTGCACTGCCGCAGCTGCCATTCCGATATTGTTCAGGGCGAACATATGAAAGTCTCTGTGAACGTCTGCTTCCTATGCCATTTGAACGTCAGCGACACTTCTGAACATAGAAAAAGGTGCACCGTCTGTCACAATGATCTTAAGGCAAGTGTTGAGTACAAAGGGGTTCTCTATAAACATAGCAAACCACTTGAGAAGGGCTATTTATGCATCGACTGCCATACATCGGTGAAACTTGGCGAGGGGAACGTTCCGAAAGAGAAGTGTTTCTTCTGCCACGTTGACAGGACTGAAAAATTCAAGGACGCAGAATTCATCCACAGGCAGCATGTTACAAAAAAACAGATATCATGCTTTTTCTGCCATGAACTCGTTGAACACGGAAATATTAAGCTCGAAAATGTTGAAAAGATATTTCACGGCAAGGAAACTGAAAAAAAGAGGCCGGCTAAAGATACGCGCTCACCTGATGAATGCCGTCATGAGACGGAAGGCCGCACCGGCGCGCTGTCTTAGTCGAAGAGGCCGGTAAGGACGTTTGCCCTTTCCTCTATATTCCTGGTTATGTCTTCCTGGGCTTCCTTCAGCTTATGCAATTCATCAGCGATGTTCAGTGAAGCCAGGATTGCGGCCTTAAGCGGCGATATTCCCGGCGCCGAATTATAGACCTCTTTAAGTTTTCCATCTACGAAGGAAGCCAGCCCTTTGATATGCTCTTCAGAGGCGTCTCCCTTTATCGTATATTTCTGCCCTAAAATTGTTACTTCTGTGCTGCCCATATTCCCTCAGATTTCCGTTGCTTCGAGTTCGTGCAGGAGCTCTTCCAACTGAACGGCGATGGAGCCTTTCTCGGTTTTCAATGATTCTATCTCCTGAGTTTTTTCATCAAGGAGTGCCTCGAGCCTTTTTATCTTTTTTTCGAGATCGTTTTTTTCCTCTTTTAACGCCTTTACCCGATCTACTGCCGTGGTGATCTTTTCCTCCAGATTTTTTAGTCTATCCAATGGCTGGACCTCCCTGTATATTTTCGAAGAATCTTTCTTTATTTTATCCTCGGATTCTTCTTTGTGTGTATTATCGTCGAAAAGGGTTTTTCCCCGTTCCATTTTCATAAAATACCAGATATAAACCTTCTATGTCCAGATGAACACGGCAATACGTTCGAAAAGATTATCTCTGTCAGTCTTTGTCCCTGCCACCGCCGTCCATAAGCATTCTCTCCACCGAAGGCAACAGCCTTATCTTAACAACTACCTTGCCGTCTATTATCCTGTAATCTATATCAAGGGCGTCATCAAAGCCGAAGACGAATGGAAGATAAAGAGGCCTCACCTCAAACCCGAGGGTTTCTCCCCTTGCATCAACCAGTTTACTAAGCTGTGGCTTGTGGAATGAGCTGTGACAAGCGACAAAGTCCCGGGCCTCACTAAGGGCCTCATTGGCCGGAATCCCCTTTACTACCCGGTATTTAAAATCAGGCGCAAAGGGCTCAAAGGGATATGGGCTGTCTTCTTTTGCGAGTATGGCGACAGTCTCAAAGTCGTTGTTAAAATTGCAGCCGTAAAAGATTACGTTAAAGTTTCCCGCCAGGTCGGCGTCAAAGGCTTTTTTCATCTCCAGACGATTTCCCAAAGAGCATGAACTTGTTATAAATGCCAGCGCCGCAGCCGCAAGAAAAAGCATGTTCCTTAGCTTCTTAATGTCCATGATTTATTATATCTCTTTTCGGTTGCTCCGGCATGAGTTCCCTGAAATCATCGAGCGACTGGAATTCCCTCGAACTGCCTTTTTCGGACCTGGAGCTGGAGATAGATTTATAAAGTATGTATCTTATCCCGAATTTCTTTGCTGCCCGCAGCACCGCCTTTGTGTCGTCAATAAAGAGAGATTTTTCCCTTCTGAAGCCGAGCAGTCTTTCGGCCTTTTCCCAGAACTCCTGCATCTCCTTAGGGTAACCAAGCTCAAAAGAGGTCACAGTAGCATCGAAATACTTCCCTATCCTTGTCTTTTTCAGTTTGATATCAAGGACCTTATAGTGGGCGTTTGTTACGAGGAAGAGCTTTTTTTTGCGCTGCTTCAACATCACAAGGAAATCCTCTACATGAGGATGTACCTCTATAAGATGTTTGATCTGCTCTTTAAGGGCCGGGATGTCGATGTCTACCTCCCTGGACCAGAAATCTATATCAGTCCAGTTAAGGGTGCCCTCATGGGTCTTATATCTTAAGAGAAGTTCCTCCTTTGCCTTGCCGAAGGTGATGTTTTTTTTCTCGGCATATTTTTCAGGCAGCAGATGCTCCCAGAAATAGTCATCGAAGTATTTGTCGAGCAGGGTACCGTCCATATCCAGAAGGACGTACTTGATATCATCCAGCGGAACGAGTGCCGTCGGCATAGCTTATTCTTTCAAAAAAAGAGAGATCATTTATCAAGAAAGATTACAAATAAGCAAACATGTGTTGTTATTTTGTCATCCCGGCTTATTCTGAGACCCTTCTTTTAAGAAAGATTCCCGACAAGCGGCAATGGCCGGCTAAAGCTTAAAAGCTGATGCATGTGAACCAGCCAACCTGGTTTTTCTGGCTTACAATTTCCCTTTTGTCGACGGCACGCCTTTTACGCGGGGGTCGATTTCTACCGCCTGCCTCAATGCCCTGCCCAGCGCCTTAAATACAGCCTCTATTATGTGATGGGTATTTCTGCCATAGGGGACCGAGACATGAAGAGTAGTACCGGAATGGCCGATAAAGGCCTGCAAGAAATCTTCGATCAGGTCCGGGTCAAAATCCCGTAGCTTGCTCTTTTTTGGAAAGTCGACCTTATAAACCAAATATGGTCTGCCGCTGATGTCTAGGTTGACTGCAGCCAGCGATTCGTCCATCGGCACCGAGGCCTGACCGTAACGCCGTATCCCCCTCATGTCTCCGAGGGCCTGTTTAAAAGCTTTGCCAAGTACTATCCCCGTGTCTTCGACGGTGTGGTGGTTATCGATCTCGATATCGCCTTTTGCCTTAATCTTAAGGTCAAAAAGACCGTGCTTGGACATAAGGGAAAGCATATGATCCAGAAAGGGGACAGAGGTGTCTATCGTGTACCTTCCCGTTCCGTCGAGGTTTATCTCTGCCCTGATGTTTGTCTCCTTGGTTTTTCTTTCAATCGAGGTCTTCCTCATGTCAGCTCTCCTTAAGAAGCAGTAAGTATCAAAACCTGATTTCCTTCAGTGCCCTCAAAAAAGCCGTATTTTCCGAGGGCTTGCCTACGGTTACCCTCAGGCATCCCCTGACCGCGTCCCCCAAATTCCTGACGAGAATGCCTTTTTTCAGGAGGGAGGCATACACCTTCTCAGGATCACTGACTGAAAACAGAATAAAGTTTGCCTCAGAGGGGTAGGGCCTGATGCCATCTATCTTGTCCATCTCCCTGAGAAGCCTCTTTCTTTCGGAAATGATCTGCCCTACAAAAGATTTCATTTGTTTTTTCTGCCTTAGCGCTGCGATCGCAACTGCCTGCGACAGCGAGTTGACATTGAAGGGAAGCCTGACCTTATTGACCTCATTCACAATTACAGGATCAGCGATAAGAAATCCTGTCCTGAGCGCAGCAAGGCCGATCTTGCTCAATGTCCTCATGATAACCAGGTTTTGGTAGTCCTTTATAAGAGGCAGGAAGCCTCTTTCACTCGCAAAAGGCTGATATGCCTCATCAACTACGACTATGCATCCTGACTTCTCAATGATCTTCAGCATCTTTTCTGAAGAAAAGCAGTTGCCGGTGGGGTTGTTGGGGCTGCTCAGGAAGATAAGCTTGGGCCGGTCTTTCCTGACCGCAGAGAGGATGTTTTGAAGGTCAAGGTCGAAATCGCCGTCAAGCGGTATGCCGATATTTTTTTCGCCAAGCGCCTGAGCGATAATGCCGTACATCGAAAAAGTCGGCACAGGATAGAGAACCGGTCCTCCGAATGTTGCGATGAGATAATAGATCAACTCGTCAGAACCGTTGCCTTGGAGGACTGAGTCCTTCCCCACCCTTAGGTCTTTGGCCAACAGGCCCTTCAATATCCTGGCCTCCGGGTCGGGATATCTGTTTGTCTTGAGCTTGTTGACCGCCTTGAGCGCGGCGCTGAAGCCGTAAGGGCTTTCGTTGGCATCGAGCTTTATCCTGCAGGGAAGTTCCTTTGCGTTATACGCCTGCAAGCCGGCCACTTCTTTTTTAATCAGTTTTTTGATATTCATCGCGAGCATTATATCACAAAAGCGCATGCTTCTAACAAAGCTGAAGGACGGTGGCGGAGCGCCAGATATTGTTATAGATTATAATAAGATTATATTCCACAAATGGAGGATGGAAATGAAGATACCAGTGATTGATTTTGAGGCATGCGAAGGATGCGGCACCTGCGAGGCGATCTGTCCGGATGTCTTTAAGGTAAAAGAAGACGGCAAGGCCTATGTCGTAAATCCAAAAGGCTGCGAGACGTGCGACTGCCAGGAGGCGGTTGATTCCTGCCCTGTTGAATGTATAAAGATGGAAGAGCAGTGATAAGTGCTGAACGGGCCTGCTGCACGGAAGATGGTAGGATTAAGCAGGCCCTTTTCAGTTTTTTTCTTATGCCTGCTCCTGGGCGGCATCCAGGATGAAGTGAAGCCAGATGAGGTTGAATATATCTCCGTAGTCTCTAAGGTAGTCTTTCATGGTACCTTCGGGATTTACGTTTCTGATGTAGCGTTTGAACTGTTTGTCGACATTGTTGAGCACTGACTTTTTCCTGTCTGCAGAATAAGGATAAACGCATCCGCTCATGACAGTGTTGCCGTCAAGGTTCAGGAGCCTTGTCGCAAAGATATCCCCTTTCATAAGCCCTCTGGTGAGGCTCTTGTCCCGAAGAGAGAACTCCCCCCCCATAAGGAGGTCTTTAATCAGGATTCTTTTGTCCTTTGAGACCGACATGACTTCATAAAGGCTCAGCAGGGAGCCTTTTATCTTTTCGAGGACCGCCTGCTCCTCCGCCTTCAACTCCTTCTGGCCTTTCATGTAGATATCGATGAAACTCTCCTTTTCCTCGTTTACTTTGTAGTCGAAAAGAAGCCAGTCTTCGAAGTTATGGAAGCCAAGTTCGAGGGCGGTGCCGCTCATAATCTCGTCCGGCTGCTGCTCCTCCCAGAAATATTCATATGCCTTGTCGATATCTGCTGCGTGATTCATCCTCACGTAGTTGATGATCGATTGAAACAGTCTCAATTTAATATCTTCTTCTTTACCCATGCCGATCTTTCTCCTTTTGGAATCCGAATATATTAACATTAACTTGATGATAACGGACATATTTCTAACCCAAATTTACACCAGCGGGAGCTATCAGTGCGTGAAGACGGCATTTTCGCTCATTCGCGCTTCGGTCCCCAGGCACCGGCGCATCACTTGAAGAGCGATGTAATACGCGCCGCTGAAGCCGCTTCAATGCATTCCCACTCACATTTGCTGCTGAATTTTGGTTACTTTAATCCAGCATTGAGAGGCGTCAAGTTGACAACAGCGCGGGATATGGATTACAAAGAGGTATGCGCATCTCTGACACATTTGTTGAGGTATAACAGAGCTTGGGGGCCAAATGCTGATAATCACCGGCACCGGCAGGTGCGGGACGGCTACCCTGGCAAAGATGTTTCATGGCCATCACGAATTCAGGGTGCGATTTATCCTTGATAAATATTTTCTGAAGTCCGATCCCTTTTCGGACCCCTTCCGCAGTCTCGAAAAAAGGGTCGAGGCGATGCTTGATCTTCATCAGGGAATAGAACATGACACCTTCATCGACTCTTCTAACCTGTACATACATTTTATCGATGCCTTATACGCGCTTGACCCCTCAGTAAGGATCATCCTTTCTATAAGGAACGGCAAGGATTTTGTAAGATCAGCTCTTAGCCGCAAGTGGCATGAGCATGATATGGTTGGAACGGTTCCTCCCCGCGATGATCCATATTTTTCCAGATGGGATGCCATGTCAACCCTTCAGAAAAATGCCTGGATATGGGTCTATAGAAACAGTAAAGCGCTGAATGGCATGAAGACCGTTCCCGAAGGCCAAAAATTATTATTGAGGATTGAAGACATCTCAAAACCTGAAACGCTCGATATGCTCGAGTCATTTGCAGGAATCCGGATCAAGGAAAGGATCTGGGCCTGGAAGGGGTTTAACGCAAACCCGTCATTTGACCTTCCCCCCAAAGAAGAATGGTCTGATGAGATGAACCGCGATTTCAGCGAGATTGCGGATGAGATGATGAGGTTTTTCGGATACGCACATTTATAATAAAGCCATGTTAAAAACAGGAATGCACTTTCTATTAATAGCTGTTTTGTTTTTTATAGTTTCTCCGGCTTTTACTGAGGACGTAGAGTCGCGCATAGATACTGTAGAGTTGGAGGCCAGGATCCACGGACTGATCAATATTGAACGCAATAAAGCAGGGCTCAGGCCGCTCGTACTGGACAAAAAACTCTGCGCCATCGCCAGGGACCACAGCAAGGACATGGCCGAGAGAAATTATTTCTCACATACAAGCCCCGAGGGTGAAGACTTTCTCGATCGCTATAAAAAGAAAGGTTTTGTCTGCCGGGTGCGCATCGGGCAAAGCATTTGCGTGGGGGCGGAAAATATATTTTGCAATAATATGTACTCTTCAGTCACATACACAGGCGGAAGGGCGCATTACGACTGGAACAGCCTGGAAGCGATTGCCCGCTCTACAGTCAAGGGCTGGATGAAAAGCCCCGGGCACAGGGAAAATATCCTTCAACCCGCCTTTAAGTCCCAGGGCATAGGCGTTACAATAAAAGACGGCAAGGTCTACATAACGGAGAACTTCTGCTGAAGCCATTATTTAACCTCGCAATAGACATGCTCACGATGCTGCGCCTGGGGCCTAATTTCACCTTAAATTAAGTTTAGAGTCAGTCCAATCTCCTATACCTGGGTGATATCCCTTTTTTTCTTCTCTTCTTTCTAAAGTGTTTTAATGGTTCAGACCGTCTCCACGCCTAAGCAAAATAATGCAAAGGACTATCGGCATATCTGTGGCAGTTTTTGATTCTACGGACGGAGTACTCACTACATCAGCTTACCTAAAAGCGAGGGAGGTGATCTATCAGATGATTTCTGTTTTTTCTGTCGGATTATTTCTTACAGCCCCGCGGCTTTCCCCGCCAGATTA
>JBAIXS010000042.1:0-1706 GCA_037916395.1 Candidatus Sulfobium mesophilum | reverse complement strand
GCCAGCACGCCTGCCTTTTCAAGCATATGTGCCGCAAAGCCCGAAGAGTCAAAGCCGGCCGGCACCTTTGCCCAGATATAGAAACTTGCCTTGGGCTTCCTGAGTTCAAGTCCGATGTTTCTTAATCCTTCATAAAGTGCGTCTCTTCTTTCCTGGTAGGTATCTCTGATTCCGGATAAAAGCTCGTCACCCGTCTGAAGCGCTACGATCCCCGCTTCCTGCACCGCCTGGAAAATGCCTGAATCCAGGTTTGATTTTATTTTGCCGAGTCCCGCCAGCACATCCCTGTTTCCCACGGCAAAACCGATTCTCCAGCCCGTCATGTTGTATGTCTTGGAAAGGGAGTGAAATTCTATCCCTACATTTTTTGCGCCGTCGACTTCCATGAAACTACGCGGCTTCTCGCCGTCAAAATATACCTCACTGTATGCCGCGTCATGACAGACGATGAAATC
Source organism: Candidatus Sulfobium mesophilum (assembly GCA_037916395.1). Taxonomy (GTDB): domain Bacteria; phylum Nitrospirota; class Thermodesulfovibrionia; order Thermodesulfovibrionales; family UBA6898; genus Sulfobium; species Sulfobium mesophilum_A. The sequence goes on along the minus strand of JBAIXS010000042.1, from coordinate 1,251 downwards.
ATATTCTTCAGCAAAGTCTATCACCTTCTCGAAGAAACCCAGGGGCGCCACTGCCGAAGTGGGATTATTGGGATAATTGATGAACATCAGCTTTGCCTTTTTCAAAGAGCTCTCCGGTATTGCTCCAAGATCGGGAAGAAAATTATTTTCCTCTTTAAGAGGCATGATGAAACTTTCGCCGCCGGCAAAGAGGGTGCTTACCGGATAAACAGGATATCCAGGCGATGGCACCAGCACTGTGTCGCCCGGTTCAACGAAGGCAAGCGGCAGATGACCTATGCCTTCCTTCGAACCTATAAGCGAAAGGACTTCATCAGCAGGGTCCAGCTTCACATTAAAACGCCTTTCATACCAGTCGGCCACGCTTTGTCTGAATGACAGCATGCCCTCATAGGAGGGATAGCGGTGATGTTCAGGTTTTTCCACGGCGCTCTTCATGGCGTCAACGATATGAGGCGGCGTAGGAATATCAGGGTCGCCTATGCTCATATCTATCAGGTCCACCCCTTTTGCCCTGGCCTCCTGTTTCATCTTGTCGATGGCCGCAAAAAGATAAGGCGGCAGATTCTTAACGCGCGACGCCATCTGGACAGAGACTTTCGGTTTCAATATTGCCTCCTGAGTTTTCGTCTATTATATATTATTACGTTTCATTTGTGTCCGGCCGAAGGCGGCCGGGTCGAGGAAGGAGGGCACCATCTTTTCGCTTTCGCCACGACGAATCCGCCTGCGTTGGAAAGAGACGAAGGAGCTAAGCGAGGAGGAGAGAGAATGCAATCTCAGCACAAATTTGATGCCGGTTATCTGATCGCCGACCGCTTTTGAAAATGACCCTATCTTTCTGTTAATATTCCCAGTGCTTTTGCAGCAGGTGATAAACGGCCTTACCCTGGGGGGCGTCTACGCTCTCATCGCGCTTGGCTACACGATGGTCTACGGCATACTCGAACTGATTAATTTCGCCCATGGCGAGATATATATGCTCGGCGCCTATCTTGGGATTATCCTCCTTGGTTTCTTTACTGCTGCAGGCCTGACCGCATACAGCCTGCCTCTGACTATAGTCCTCGTGCTCGTCCTTACAGTTATATTCTGCTCGTCCTAGGGCTTCACTATAGAAAAGATCGCGTATAAGCCCCTGAGGAAAGCGCCCAGACTCAGCCCCCTGATAAGTGCGATAGGCGTTTCGATCTTTCTTCAGAATTATGTGATGCTGACTCAGGGCGCAACAGACAAGGTATTTCCCCACCT
>JBAIXS010000041.1:0-6215 GCA_037916395.1 Candidatus Sulfobium mesophilum | reverse complement strand
CTTGAAACGGAAATTGTTACTGCGTCTGAATATCGGCGGTGAGGTGTTGTCGGTACTACACAGAGTTGAAACTGCGATTAAAGCAATCCGAACTTATGCCCGAACTCTGAAAATGGTATTCTTGAATAAGAGGAGCGGTGTATGGCAAGACAATTAAGACTCATATTAATAACATTATTCATCGTATCACTCTTAAGTAGCACTTCCTATGCCGAACGGCGCACTATAGAAGATGAGTCTGTCGTAGTTACTTTTGATGTCCCCCTTCAAAATGCTGCACACGAAGTCCTTAGGTTATACTCGGACATACGCGCAGAGTTGGCAAAAGATCTTGGGTGGAAGAGTGATTTCCGCCCTGAGATCATACTGGTAAAAGATACAGCCACCTTTCGGCGGACAAGCCACAGCGATCTGGTTGTAGCTCAAGCATTCCCCCGTGAGAATCTAATCTCCATAGACTACTCGAGGATAAACGTCCAGTCTTTTACCCTTGGGACGACATTGAAACATGAGCTCTGCCATCTTGAACTGCATCGTCATATCGCCAGTATTCCCAGATGGTTTGACGAAGGGGTATGCCAATGGGTCACGGGCGGTCTGGCCGAGATAATGAATACGGGAGGTCGATCAATTTTCATGGAGGCGGCCATCTCTAACCGGCTTATAAGCTTCGAGGGATTGACTGAAAGATTTCCAGCCGACGGGAGGGACCTTGTCCTCGCTTACGAAGAAAGCAAAAGCGTAATCGAATATATAAAGAAAGAGTTCGGCGATTCAGGCGTTCGGAATATACTGGAGCATATGAGCAATGGCGACGACCTCGAATCTGCAATAAGGAAAAGCCTTTTGATATCACAGGTCGAACTTGAAGAACGCTGGAAAGCGTCTATTACAACAAAGATTTCCTGGTTCTCATACATCTACGACAACCTCTACGAGATACTCTTCGTCCTGGCGGCAATGATTACCTTTTGTGGATTCCTCCGTGTCCTCAGGAGGAAGAGAAAATATAGGGATGAGGAGGAAGAAAATGATTAAGGTGATGATGGTTTCAACCAGAAATAGACGAGGTCCTCTATAAAGTTTGAAAGAGCCGAGGAGTCTTGTTATAGTGGAGGTATGAAACCTCAAGTTAATATTATTACAATTGCCGTCAAAGATTTAAAGCTTTCGTTGAAGTTTTATCGAGATGGGTTGGGGTTGCCTACGAATGGCATCATTGGAACTGAGTTTAAAGGCAGCAAAAATCAGGCGGCGGGCGCTGTCGTTATGTTTGAACTTTCAGGAAATCTCATCTTAGCCCTCTATCCTCGCACTGAATTGGCTAAAGACGCTAATGAGCAGGTTGGGCCCCAAAGCAGCACAGAATTTAGTCTCGGATATATAGCTGAGACAAGAGAGAAGGTCGACGAGATATTAAAACAAGCGAAAAAAGCTGGCGCAGAAATAACGGACGCTGCACATGAGCGCCCATGGGGCATTTATTCAGGCTACTTCAAAGATCCTGACGGTCATCTTTGGGAAGTTATTTATAACCCCTCACTTAGCTAAAGGCTTATAGTGGGATATGATCGTTTCAGAAACCTCGCCTTTCATTATTGAGGACACCATTGAGTAAGCTGCGCGAAAATAGAACGGCTCAGTCTGAATTTGAGGAAGGACAGTCTGTGGAATTGGTGATTGGTGACAGGATAGAGATTGGCTACATTGCCCTCATCAATGAAAAGCGAGAGGGGATGCTTTACGCGAATGAGGTCTTTCAAAAATTAAGAAAAGGGCAGCATATCACAGGGTTCATCAAAAAGGTGCGTGACGACGGCAAGATCGATCTTTGTCTTCAAAAACCCGGCCCTGAAAAAGTACATGAGGTTTCACAAAAGATTGTGGACAGGCTCAGGCGGGATGGCGGGTTCCTTTCCGTTACTGACCAAAGCCCGCCCGAGCTCATTTATAATCTCTTCGGAGTAAGCAAGAAGACGTTTAAAAAAGCTATAGGGTCCCTTTACAAAAGCCGGATTATTCTTATTGAGAGTAACGTAATAAAACTCGTCAAAAAAGAACATTAGTGACTTTCACTCTTTCAAATTTTTCCCTGCGGCTCAAATCGAAATTTTCCAAAGGGGCCGCATAAGTCCGGAAACATAGGGGCACGGCATGCCGCGCCCCTACTACTGTATACTAAAGAAGAGAACATCTTGCGTAGATTTTTTAGAGTGCTAGATTCTTATCTCATGATTAATATTTTCCGGAGTAAAAATTGGCTTTGATAAGTTTACAGGGAATTAGACTTGCCTTTGGCGGCCCGGAGCTGCTGGACGGCGTGACCCTTCAGATCGACTCTGGCGAGCGCGTCTGTCTGGTAGGAAGAAACGGAGCGGGAAAGTCCACTCTGTTGAATGTTATTCGGGGAGCAATTTTGCCCGACTCTGGAGAGGTTGTCAAACCGAAAAATTCGAAAATCGCCTCTCTCGAACAGGAAGTCCCGCCTCACCTCCCCGGAACGGTATTCGATGTAGTAGCGGGAGAGCTTACTGTATTTTCTTTGCTTTCCGAATACCACTCTCTCAGCAGTCGTCTTGGCAATCCTGGGGATGCTGCGAGTATCTCTGAGCTCGAAAGGATACAGCACGAAATCGAAATAAAAGGCGGCTGGCAGGCAGAACACAAGGTAGAAAACATCATTTCGAAACTTCAGCTCGACCCTGATGCTCCCTTCAATAGCCTGTCCGGCGGATTTAAGCGAAGAGTCCTTCTGGCAAGGGCGGTTGTTAACGAGCCCGATCTTTTATTGCTCGACGAACCGACTAACCACCTGGATATCGAATCGATCGGATGGCTTGAGGAATTCCTAATGGATTTCGGGGGCGCCATACTGTTTATTACCCACTACCGAAGATTCCTGCAGAGTCTTGCGACCAGAATTATCGAGCTCGACCGTGGCCGCATTACGGACTGGCCAGGTGATTACGCGACCTATCTGGAAAGAAGGTCTGCGCTTCTCGAAGCCGAAGGTGTGCACAACGCGCTTTTCGCCAAGAAGCTTAGCCAGGAGGAGGCATGGATAAGACAGGGGATCAAAGCGAGACGCACGCGCAATGAAGGAAGGGTAAGAGCGCTTAAGGAATTAAGACGGCAGCGCCTTGCAAGACGCGAACAAACCGGCAGCGCTGTTATGTCTCTGAACGAAGCGGAGAGGTCGGGGAAGCTCGTCCTCGAAGCAAAGGGAATCTCGCATTCGTATGGCGATCGTACGGTGATCAGGGACTTTTCGACTGTAGTTTTGAGGGGTGACAAGATCGGCATCATGGGGCTCAACGGCTCGGGCAAAACAACCCTGCTCAGGATTCTTCTCGGCGTGATTCCGCCGCTTCAAGGTGTAGTCCGCATGGGCACGCGACTGCAGATCGCCTACTTCGATCAGCACCGCGCACAGTTGGACGATACTAAATCGGTGATTGAAAATGTAGGTGACGGTTACGAAAACGTTACGGTCAACGGAAGGACGAGGCACATCATCGGTTATCTTGAGGATTTCCTCTTTTCCCCGGAGAGAGTCCGATTACCGGTTAGCGCTATTTCGGGCGGCGAGCGAAACAGGGCGTTGCTGGCAAAGCTCTTCACCAAACCATCCAACGTTCTTGTAATGGACGAACCGACGAACGATCTTGATACCGACACACTTGAGCTCCTTGAAGAGATGCTCATCGAATACGAAGGCACTGTTTTTCTCGTGAGCCACGACCGGGAATTTCTGAATAATGTCGTCACGAGTACTATCGCATTCGAGGGAGGGGGCACTCTTACAGAATATGTCGGAGGTTATGACGACTGGTTAAGACAGCGCGCACCCGTGATCCCGCCAAGAACCGAAAATGTAAAGGACGCCAAAGCCGAAAAGCCGCTGCCAAAACCCGAACGTCCGCGCACCCTGACATTTAATGAAAAGAAAGAGCTTCAGGAACTGCCCGCTAAAATAGAGGCCCTGGAAGCCGAGCGTGAACGTCTTTTCAGCATTCTCGCAGATCCGGAGTTTTACAGACGCGATGGGAGCAGGATACCGGAAAGTAAATCAAGAATTCAGGAGCTCGAAAAAGAAATAGATAACGGATACCGGAGATGGGAGCTGCTGGAGTCGATCCCGAAAGGAAAATGGCTGCAAGATGGGTGATACAAAATCAAACGACCCACTCCACGGCATCACACTCGAGATGATTCTGACCCGGCTCATAGAGCATTACGGCTGGGAGGAAATGGGCAGAATTGTTCGCATACGCTGTTTCAATAATGACCCGAGTATCCGGTCAAGCCTCCAATTTCTAAGAAAAACTCCATGGGCCAGAAGTAAAGTAGAAGCGCTCTATCTGAGATATGTGCGTCAGTCCGCTAAAAAGAAATAAGAAGAACTTATTGCAGCATCTGGGCTGCCGGTACGATGCACTCTTTGCTGTTCCTCGCAAAGAATTCCCAGGCCCGTTCCCTTGCTTCATCGATGCTGCCGGCCGTCTGAACTCTGGTTGCAAGAGAGTGTCCGAATTTAAAGTTCCTGGCGAAATAGTGGGTAAACTCCTTCAGTCTGCCCATGCAGTAAATGGTCCGATAATTGGCGGTCAGAACTTTGATGAAGGATGCGTACATATTTGGCAGCGAGACCTCCGGCGCCTGAATATCGCTGCCGTAGACAGCCCTGGCAATTTCCGCGAAAAGCCATGGTTTTATAACGGCCCCGCGGCCGAGCATCAGTCCGTCGGCGCCTGATACCTGCAGACATTTTTCCGCATCTTCTACCGAGAAAATTCCGCCATTAGCGATAACGGGTATCTTAACGCTTTCCTTTATGTCGGCTATATACCCCCATCTCGGATTCCTCACAAACGGTTCATGTCTGAACCTGGCGTGCACAGTGATCATATCAACGCCCTCACTTTCGAGCATGGAGCAAAACGGTTTTAATTTCCCGGTATCGGAGTCGCTGCCCAGGCGGATTTTCACAGTCAGCGGTAAGCCGGTGAGACTTCTGGCCTCGGCAACTATGCGACGGGCATCATCAGGTTTTTCCATCAGCTTGCCGCCTGCACCGAACTTGATGACTGCCGGCGAAGGACAGCCCATATTCAAATCGACAGCGTCGGCCTTGAATGCATGTAGCTTATCCAGTGCAAGGGCTATCTCTTTGTCGGTCGAAGTTAGGAGCTGATAAGAGAGAGGGTTTTCTTTTTCGCTTCTGATCAGATATGGAGAGACGCGGGGAGTTTCAGTGGGCAGTCTCTTTGCCGAGAGCATTTCCGTAGACAATAGTCCAACCCCGCCGAAGTCCACCATAATTCGCCGCAGTGCACTGTGGGTTAGACCCGCCATAGGCGCAAGGAGGAGCGGCGGATCGATCAGCAGATTGCGGACCCGTATCGCTTTTGGCCGTGTTTGCGCATTTATTTCAGTTTTCATCGGGATCAACGGACAATTGTAGCATATTCGGAAAAGGCGCATTAAGAGGTTTAGCTCGTCATCTCCTGCAAAAAAAAGTCTAAATTAGTTCATGATGCGTTAGATCAAGCTCGAGATTCCAAAAACCAGTCTATTAACTGACGGGCGATGGAGCCCGTTTTTGGGAGAAGTGGCAGGTTGTCGGGACTGAACCAGTGCGCCTCGGAAATTTCTCTTTCATCGATTCTTATGTCCCCTCCTGCATATTCAGCGGTAAAGGCGAGCATCAGGGAATTGGGAAACGGCCAGGGCTGGCTGCCGAAATATCGTATATTCTTGAGCTCCAGTCCGACCTCTTCTTTTACCTCCCGCTTTACCGCCTCTTCCAGGGTTTCGCCCGGTTCAACGAAGCCGGCAAGGACACTGAATAGGGTCGCATGAAAACGACGCGAGTTGGCAAGGAGAATTTCTCTGCCCTTTGTGACGGCGACAATGATTGCCGGAGAAATGTGCGGGTATACGACAAGGCCGCAATGAGTACAGACTCTCGCCCGTTCGTCGTCTTTCCGTTCAGTGCGGTTCCCGCATCTGCCGCAGAATTGGTTCGTCCGCTCCCATTGAATGATTTGAAAAGCCCGTCCCGCTAAGGAGAAAAGGTTTTCATCCAGCTGTCCGAATAGAGAACGCAGTGTCTGAAATGAGTTTCCCTCGGCTTCACATCCCTGGTCTGTTTCAGCAGCGTAGCAGGAAATACCGCCGAGTTCGCCCACGTGGTTTATCGTCTTTAGGCTCAG
>JBAIXS010000040.1:0-9837 GCA_037916395.1 Candidatus Sulfobium mesophilum | reverse complement strand
TCGGGTTCCGGTCGGCCAGCACCTTGGTGATCGCCGCGGTGAGCGTCGTCTTCCCATGGTCGATGTGACCGATCGTGCCAATGTTCAAGTGCGGCTTACTGCGCTCGAACTTCTCTTTCGCCATTTCTTCTCGCTTCGTGTCCTGCGGTCGTTCTGTAGCGGAGGCGGGACTCGAACCCGCGACCCCACGATTATGAGCCGTGTGCTCTCACCAACTGAGCTACTCCGCCGTGTGAGCCCCGTGACGGAATCGAACCGTCGACCCCTTCCTTACCATGGAAGTGCTCTGCCGACTGAGCTAAGGGGGCAAGGCCCGAAAAGCCTAGCCGAGCGCCCTAGCGTTGCCGTTCGTGTATCGCACACGGCTGGTGGAGCGGCGAGACGCCGAAGCGGTCCGGACCATCTACAACCTCGAAGTGCTCGAATCGACGGTCACCTTCGACCTCGTGGCGCGCACGCTCGCGGATCAGCTGGCGTGGATCGACCACCATTCGGGCGGCCACCCGGCGATCGTGGCGGTCGACGCATCGGACACCGTCGCCGGTTTCGCGTCACTGTCGCCATACCGGTCACGGCCCGCATACGCGACCACGGTCGAGGATTCGGTCTACGTCGCGCGCGAGCGCCGGGGAGAGGGGATCGGCCGGCTCCTGCTGTCCGATCTCGTCGAGCTCGCCCGGGACCACGGCTTCCATTCGGCGATCGCACGGATCGTCGGCGGCCACGACGCCTCGATCGCACTGCACGCGCGCTGCGGGTTCGAACAGGTCGGCGTCGAGCGCGAGGTCGGCCGCAAGTTCGGCCGCTGGCTCGACGTCGTCCTGATGCAGAAGATGTTGTGAGCCGAACCGTCGCGTCGTACACGCGAGAAGGCTCGCCCGAAGGCGAGCCAGTGGGCCGGGTTGGATTCGAACCAACGTAGCGGTAACGCAACGGGTTTACAGCCCGTCCCCTTTGGCCACTCGGGTACCTCTCCTTAAATTCAGTAAATAGTGAAATGTAAAAAGATAGCTTCGCACTTTTGACTTTTACTTTTCACTTTTTACTATTTACTGCTTTCATGGAGCCACCGAAGGGATTCGAACCCCCGACCTGATGATTACAAATCAACTGCTCTACCAACTGAGCTACGGTGGCCTTTCCTAGAAAAGACAATAGTACTCCATAGACTTTTCAGAACTAAATAATATAAAGAATTTATTATACTCCGGTCAATACCAAAAAAACAAGGATGTCAGTAGAAAAATTATCAAACCTTGGAAAAACTACATTTTTCTTAATCTTTGATGAATTATCTCGTAAATGATAACAGCCGCTGCAACAGACACATTAAGGGAACCTACTCTGCCTTTCATGGGCAGGCTCGCCAGCACATCACAGTCCTCCTTAACAGTCTTTCTTAACCCCTTTCCTTCAGACCCTATTACGATAGCTAAAGGAACTCTGAGGTCCAGGTCCCAGATCGTTGTTTGCACAGCTGCCTCGGCGCCAACAATCAGCACTCCTTCTTCTTTCATAGCTGCTATTGCATGTTTTATATTGGCTACCATCGCCACTGGCATATATTCGGAAGCCCCTGCCGAGGCCTTTATCGCCTCCGGCACCAGCGTCGCCGACCTGTGAGATTGAATAACCACGCCGTGAACCCCTCCTGCATCGGCCGTCCTTAAAATCGCGCCGAAGTTCCTCGGGTCTTCCACGCAATCAAGGATCATGAAAAAAGGCGCCTCATTTTTCAAAGATGGTATCCTGAGAAGATCACCTAAATCTGCATATTCCCTCGGGGCAACTACAGCCGCAATGCCCTGATGCCCCTTGGGAAACCTGCTGTCGAAAAAAAACTGATCGGCCTTTTTTAGCGCTATGCCCCTTGATAGTATCTCCCGTTCTATACCCTGAATTCCTTCTTTTCGGGAATAAGATAGGAAGACTGACTTTACCTGCCTGCCCGACCTCACAGCCTCAAGGACAGGGTTAAGCCCGTAAACCCATTCTTCATGAGAGCGGCGGCGGTTAAGCCTGGGGGTCGGGCCGCCTTCATCAGCAAAACGCGCCCTGTTTCCATATTTTTGTTTCATCCCCATACCGTTTTGCTATCCCCTTGATTTCTTTTCTGCAAAAGATATTGCCTTCAGCGCCTTAACAGTGTCAACATTACCGCTTACGCCCATATCGCCAAAAAGTTCGAGCGCCTCCCTCAGTGTCATATCCAATACCGCCGCGGCTTCTCGAAGGCTTATGTCACCCCGCGCATAACTGTCGGATACATACTTTTCCGCCCCGATCCTCAGAAATTTTCTGATCGTGGTCGGCTCATCGAGTTTTTCTCTCTTTTCAGCGAACTTAACCGCGTCCAAAATGTTGTCAGGCAGCCTCAGCGCCTTTGCTTTCATGACCTTCCCTCCAAATACAGTTTTGTGACCACATACTCGTCGCTGCTTATAAACGGTTTAAGTGATTCCAGCATCGCCATCGCCTTTTCCCTCTCAATTCTATTATTTTTATGCGCATATACAAGGCAGGCACCTGGCGTCAGATACGGAATTCTGGCGGCATCGAGAATTTTCAGAAATCTCCTGTCGTCGCTGGCTATGGCATCATAATTCCCTTCCTCAAAAAGGGATACGACTTCCTCTTCCCATTTCGAAGCTGAGACAGCCGCGGGCTTCTTCATATGCAGGGTTGCCGCATGCAACCTTTTCCTGGCTATATTCCCTTCGATTTCAAAGGCATCCTGAAATCCACGGCCCTTGGCTTCATCCACTGTTTCCTTTTTCACAAGCGGAGGGATATGGACTTCCAGTGCCGCTGCGATACTTTCCTTGATGCCCGCCTTGGTCAGTTTGACAAGGCAATCAGAATCCATCACTATCCTCATGTATCATATTGTAAGCTTTCAGATACAGACTGTCAACGTGGCAAGACTCGAGGCCTGATGGGATTTTCCTATTCGTGTAGGACAAAGACTTATCTGCAGCTTGGAATGACTCCTACAAAAAAATCAGATATCCGCTGATATATTTTGATTTCCAGCCACTGTATCATAGAAATAATTAAGCCACAATAACCTTCTACCCCCTCAGGAGAAACAGGTAAGTGGCGCTTAAGGCTAAAGGGATGCGCTGAAAAGTGCATCCCTTTTTGCTGCGCGTTTTGAACCGGAAGCCCTCTTAACGGGATTTCGAATCCCACCCGCCTGCCATCGTTCTTGTCCTGGCGAATCGAGGACATATCCGCGCCCGGCACTTTCGGGGGCGCCCGAAGCTGCCCTGCCCGTCAGATGCTCACTTAAATCGCAACAGCCGTGAATTAGCAGCATGTGTCGTAATATTGTAGGCAAATCTCATGAGCATGATTTACATGACTGTCTACAGGTGCTAACTTTATTATATGAAGGCATCACAGATCTTATCTGGCCCCTGAAAGACGTGAGCAGGTACTGATGGAAAACCACAACAGGATAAGGGGATATGGCGCCCTTCTGAGACGTTACATCTGGATCCTTGTGGTAGCGTGGACAGTTATCATTGGTGTGTTTCTCGGGCGGAGCGTGTACCTTGCGAATAAAGAAGTCATGGACATTGCGTATTTCGAAGCGAAGATGTCGATCGACAAAGATATTCTCTTCCGCAGGTGGAATGCGATGCAAGGGGGTGTTTATGTGACGGCCAGCGAATATACACCGCCCAATCCATATCTTTCTCATATCTTAGAGCGTGACATCAAGCTGCCTTCAGGCAAGACATTGACATTGGTGAATCCCGCGTATATGACACGACAGGTATATGAATTGGCGCAGAATGAGTTCGATACGCTGGGACATATTACAAGTCAGAGGCCTGTGAATCCTAACAATGCTCCTGATCCCTGGGAAGCCAAGGCCCTGGAGGCGTTTTCCCAGGGCAAAAAAAAGGTGAGCTCTATAAATAAGATGGAAGGGAAAGAATACATGCGCCTGATGTATCCCTTTTTCATCGAACAAAGCTGTCTGAAGTGCCATGACATCCATGGATACAAACTCGGAGACCTCAGGGGAGGGATCAGCGTTTCAATTCCCATGGCTCCGATAAGGGCAATTTTGCAGCCCCGTATCGCATTTACTTACATAATGCATACCCTTGTCTGGGCGATAGGGCTTGCTGCGATCGTCTTTGCGGCAAGAAAGCTTAACAAAAGCGAAGCGGAGCGCGAGAAAATAATCTCGAAACTTCAGGAATCGATCTCAGAGGTAAAAGTACTGAGCGGGTTGCTCCCTATCTGCGCGTCATGCAAGAAGATAAGGGATGACAAAGGGTATTGGAATATGTTGGAGGTTTATATTCGCGATCACTCAGAAGCCGAATTCAGTCATGGGTTGTGCCCTGAGTGCATGATGAAAGTTTATCCGGACCATTATAAAAAAATTGAGGCCTTTAAGAAAAAAGACGACGGTTAGAGAAAACATGGCCGGGCAGCTTTGCGAATTACGAGTGGAGTCGAGAGGCAAAACTCCTTCCTGAAAACTGGGGCATGCTTCTGCGGCATGACGGTTAGTTTTGACTTTGGGTCGCCTTCAAGTTTTGGGGTCTCAAGATGACCTTATGTACTGTTAAGGACAGGAGTAGCATACAATTAAGGATGAAAGTGCCTGCTCTGTCAGATCGTGATAGAATTGAAAGTAAACATGGCATCATCAGAGGGCAAAACAAGGCGTGACAGCATACGCGACATCGTTGCCGGTCTTTATGGAGTGGACATGCAGAAGCGCTTTGATGCGGCCTTGGCACTGGGCTGCCTCGCAAAAGAGGATCCTGAGGCCGTCATGCGCGTCTGGAACAGGATCTTCTATGCCTTCGACGACACGATGAGCTGCTGGGGCGCTGCCGAAGGCCTGGGCGAGATTGCGAGGAATATGCCGGGATTGAGGACAAAAATCCTTGTGCTGCTGCGGAAATTTGCGGCCGATGAGTCAAGCTGTCAGGGCTTTGTCTGGGCAGTATGCAGAATCGGCCAAATAGACCATAAACTTATCGAAGACATAATTCCTGAAATCGAGCGAGCCAGTGCTTCACCCGCGGCCTGCATGGTCGGCCAGTCGATGTGGGCGCTCGGAGAGCTGGGGATATACGGATGCGAGGACAGATTGACAACATCCCTCGGGGACACCCGCGAAACTTGGCTTTATGAAAACGATGCAGTGCGGAAAAAGACGATCGGCGAAATCGCCGGCGAGGCGCTAAGGAAACTTCGGAGCAAACATTAGGAATGCTGCGTTGACACATTAAGTGAAAACCGACCCGGTTCCAGAAAAATTAAAGGGGATTTATCGGCCTATACTCGCACCTTCCACCCTGTTCCGTCTTTCCTGTCCTCAAGCAGAATGCCCTTTTCATCGAGTTCATTTCTTATCCGGTCTGCCTCAGCCCAGTCTTTTCTGTCACGGGCGGCCTGTCGTTCCCTGATACGGGCTAGTATGTCGTCTTCGGTAAACCCTATTCCTTTGACCGCCATCAGTTCCCTGTACCACTGTTCAGGCGTCCTGTGGAAGAGGTTGAGCACGTTACCCGCTTCCCTGAGCATTTCATCGGCATTTTTTATCAGCTCCAATGCCTTCTTTCCCGAAGGCCTGCCGTCCATATATTTGTTGAGCATGCGGATAAGCTCGAAGATAGTCCCTATCGCAAGGGCAGTATTGAAATCATCATCCATCGCCTCCCTGAATTTGTCGAGGAACTTTGTCAGCAAGTCAGAGAGCGCCTTCTCATCGGAGCCGGGTTTTTCCTTTGTACTTTCCTGCGAAAGAAAGTCCCTTATCCTAAGAACAGTAGTATAGTACCTGTCAATGGATGCCTCCGCCTCCCTCAACTGTTCATCCGAAAACTCTATCGGGCTCCTGTAGTGGGTTGACAGGAGAAAAAACCGCACCGCCTCGGCATCGAATTTGTTCAATATCTCCTGAATTGTAAAGAAGTTGCCGAGGGATTTGGACATCTTTTCCTTGTCGACTGTAATGAAGCCGTTATGGACCCAATACCTTACAAAAGGGCTTCCTGTAAAGGCCTCTGACTGTGCTATCTCGTTTTCATGGTGAGGGAAGATGAGGTCAGCCCCGCCACCATGAATGTCAAAGGTCCCGCCCAGATGCTTAAGTGACATGGCGGAGCATTCAATGTGCCAGCCCGGTCTGCCCGGACCCCAGGGACTTTTCCAAAACGGCTCACCCTCTTTCGAGGCCTTCCAAAGAGCGAAGTCCATCGGGTTTTTCTTCCTCTCGTCAACTTCAACTCTTGCCCCGGCCATCATATCCTCCAGGTCCCTTTTTGAGAGTTTGCCGTAGCCCTGGAATTTTTCCACCTCGAAGTAGACGCTTCCATCCTGTTCATAGGCAAAGCCTTTATCAACAAGGCCCTTAACCATATCCACTATCTCTTCTATATGATCCGTTGCCTTTGGCTCAACATCCGCCCTTCCGACACCCAGGCGGTCCATGTCCCTATAGTACTCCTCCGTATATTTCCTGGCGACGGCATCCCAGGAAATGCCTTCCTTCTTCGCCTTATTGATGATCTTGTCGTCGATGTCGGTGAAGTTTCGTATATACTTAAACTGATAGCCCCTGGACATCATATATCGCCTCATTACGTCGAACACTACGGCACTCCTGGCATGGCCGATGTGGCAGTGGTCGTAGACCGTAACGCCGCAGGCATACATCCCCACCCGCCCGGCTTCCACCGGTATGAACTCCTCTTTCTTGCCGGTCAGGGTGTTATATATCTTCATGCGTCCTCCTCTTTCCTTCGCCCTCTCTACGCTGTCGAGCCTCTTGGTAAGTTCATCGATGCGAGATTCGAGTTCCTTCTGCTTTTCTACCACCGGGTCAGGAAAATAATCCATTACCTCGACCATGCCGTCTTCAGTCGTCATCCTCAATATTTTCTTCCGTGTAATCCTGCCTGGAACCCCTACACAAATTGAATTGTCCGGGACCGGCTTAAGGATAACCGAATTGGCACCTATGATAACATTATTCCCCACCGTTATCGCCCCGAGTATCTTAGCTCCGGTGCCGACAACCACGTTGTTTTTCAAAGTCGGATGACGCTTGCCCTTTTCCTTGCCCGTCCCTCCGAGAGTGACCCCCTGGTAAAGAAGGCAGTTGTCACCAACCTCTGCAGTCTCCCCTATAACGACGCCCATGCCGTGGTCGATCACCAACCCCTGACCTATCTTCGCGGCGGGATGTATCTCGATGCCCGTCAGAAAACGCGCCATATGTGACAGAAGGCGCGGCAGGACCGGAATGCCCAGGTTCCAAAGCCGATGGTTTATCCTGTGCCAGAATATCGCATGAAAGCCGGGATAAGCAAGTATGACCTCAAGCCCGCTTCTGGCGGCAGGGTCCCTCTCAAAAACAGCCCTGTAGTCACTCCTTATGTCGCCCCAAAACCCCATATAATTAAAGTATTATACACCAAAAACATAGTGCTGGTGCCGCGCATGGCCGCGTAATATCCCAGGGCGCAGGAAAGCCTGCTCTAGTGCGGAGATGCATTCGAACGGCTTTAGCGGCGCGTATTGCCCGTCGCAGGCGCACCGGTGCCTCGGAGCGAAGGGAGAATTAGAGAATGCCGTCTCCGCACTAATGCCGGTTTCTTGATTTTGCATCAGGAACCATTCGGCCTTGTTGTCTTTCAATATTACCTTTGCTGTATAGTAAAAAGTAATGAATGAACCTTACAACGACAACGCCGGACTGGGGTCTATGATCGCCGACTACATGGAGAAAGGCTTTCTCGAAAATATTATCGACATGTTCAGGCATGACAAAGACCTCTATGATCTTGTGGGAGAATTAATACAAGACGAAAGAGTAAGGGTAAGGATAGGGGTTACTGCACTTATGGAAGAACTCAGCCGCCTGGACGCCTCAAACGCGAGGGCCGCAGTCCCCACTTTACTGCCGCTTCTCGATCATAACAATCCGGTTGTGCGCGGAGACGTATCTAACATTCTTGGCATAGTAGGCGACAAGAGCATACTGCCTCTTCTTGAAAAAGGTCTCAATGACACAGATTCCAACGTCAGGCTTATCCTCAGGGAGGCCATCGCCGAAATAAGGCAACGGCTGTGAGAGGCCTGATGAATTACACCTTGCCCAGCAGACACACAGCATAAGCGGCAATGCCTTCGCCGCGTCCTATAAATCCCATGCCCTCATTCGTCTTTGCCTTTATGTTAACAGCGCCTGCCGCGATGCCACTTCCGGAGAGCACCTCCTTCATTTGAGAAACAAACGGAGAAAGTCTCGGCCGTTCGGCGACTATAGTCGTATCGACCCAGAGTATCTGGAAGCCGTTCATCCTCGCCAGTTCGACAATATACTTAAGAAGCTCAATGCTGACAGCATCCTTCCACTTCGCATCGGTATCAGGGAAATGCGTTCCTATATCACCCAGGCCGAGCGCCCCTATGATCGCGTCGATTATCGCATGGCACAGCACGTCCGCATCGGAATGTCCTCCCAACCCCTTCTCATATGGGATTTCGACGCCGCCGATAATGAGTTTCCGACCCTGGACAAATCTATGTGAATCGTATCCGAACCCAATCCTCACTATTTGACATCCCCCGTTTCAAGAAACATTTCGGCCAACTTCAAATCCTCCGCAGTTGTTATCTTGATATTCCTGTATGATCCCATCACAATCCTTATCCTGCCTCCGTATTTCTCCACGAGAGCCGAATCGTCGGTCGAGTAAAAAGAATCTTTAGATGCCTTAATGTATGCCTCATAGAGTGTCTCATAACTGAATACCTGAGGGGTCTGCACCGACCAGAGCCTGTCACGGCTCAAAGTATGTCTGACCTCTCCGCCTTCAACTTCTTTTATAGTGTCTTTAACAGGGACGCCAACGACAACGCCTTCGCAGCCCTTCAGCCGGGCCATCGCGCCTGCGACAAATGAAGCCTCAATAAACGGCCGCGCCCCGTCATGCACAAGCACAAGGCCTTTTTTATTGTCTACCAACTTCAGGCCGTGAAAGACAGAGTCCTGTCTTTCCTTTCCGCCGGGAGCGATACGCTTCACCTTTGATATCCTGTATTCCTCAATCATCCTGATTCCCGTTTCCATGTCCACGTCTCTGAGAACAGGTATGATTTCAGATATCTCAGGCAGCGCCTCGAGCACTTCAAGTGCCCAGATCATGAGCGGTTTGCCGCGCAGCATCAGAAACTGTTTACAGGACCCCTCGCCGAACCTCTTGCCGAGCCCTGCCGCAGGTATTATAGCGGTGACTTTATTTCCCACCCTGTCAGGCGCCCTCCTCTATCTGACCGCCTTTGCTTCCTCTTTCTCGTATTCCTCTTTCGCTTTGGCAAAGATCATGCGGCCCGCAGTTGTCTGAAGAACGCTTGTCACTGTCACCTCAATATTCTTCCCCATCAACCGGCGGCCGTTTTCGACAACCACCATAGTGCCGTCGTCAAGGTATGCCACGCCCTGATTATACTCTTTACCTTCCTTCAGCACAAAGACCCTCATCGTTTCCCCCGGCAGGACAACCGGTTTCAAAGAATTTGCGAGCTCATTGATATTGAGCACCGCCACTCCCTGGAGCTGAGCTACCTTATTGAGGTTGAAATCATTAGTGATTATCTTGGCACTCATCATCTTCCCCAGCGCGACCAGCTTGGAATCAACTTCTTTGATCTTCGGGAAGTCCTCATCAATTATTTTTACCGTTATATTTGACATCTTCTGGATCTTGTGCAGAACATCCAGCCCCCTCCTGCCCCGAGCCCTCTTTGTGGCATCCTGTGAATCCGCTATGTACTGGAGTTCCTGCAGGATAA
>JBAIXS010000039.1:0-23311 GCA_037916395.1 Candidatus Sulfobium mesophilum | reverse complement strand
TCATTGGCTTGCGTAAACTCCGGAGGTGTGCACGAATGTATCTCTCACTTTGCCGTTGTTGTCAATTACTTCGCCCTTCACCTCATTTCCATTGACGGTTACCAATATAAAGTGATAGAAGCCTCCCTTCCCATCACTCGTGTATAGAGGGGCGCCGCCGCCGCCGGTAATTATCTGCGTGATGCCATCAACGGTCTTGCGTAAGTAGAGGTGCTCATGGCCGGCAAAGACAATATCAACCTTGCTCTTTTTAAGGAGCTCGGCAAGACGATCTCTGTCCTGCTGATACTTATCAAGACAGCCCATGAAATGGCGTCCACAGTCTTTCTCGGAGTAGAGGGGGTGATGCACGAACACAAATTTGTGCTTTTTATCGGATGTCGAGAGCGTCTTTTCAAGCCATGCATATTGTTCCCCCGTTATCTTTCTATCCTGACCTGGGACATTTGAATCGAGCACGACGAAAAGGGAATCGCCCGCCGAAAAGGAGTAATATAGCTTGTTTCCCGGAAGCTCGACCTCCTCCTTATAAATCGCGTCGTTGTCCAAATCATTGGCTTCGTGGTTGCCCATACTGAAAAAGTATGGAACGGTGATGGGTTTTGACAACACCCAGAAAGTGGACCATAATCCCCTGTCGGGCATAAAGACCATGTCTCCCGTATTTACTACAAAGGCCGGCTTATGCTCCATCAGACTTACGACAAGGTTGTGATAGACTTTGCCGCCGCTACGGGTATCCCCTAAGACCGCAAACGTCAAGCTCCCCTGAATCTTGCTCAAAGCCGCTAACTGCTGACTTGAGGCTCCGTGAACCTCCGCAAACGATACAGCAGCGGTCAGACATACCACGAGGAGCGTTGCAACATATAACTTTATCAGGCTTGCGCCTGAACCTTTTTGCTTCCATTTACTCATTAATTGTTTAACTCCCTGGACAAAAAAAAACCTGCCGAGAAGGCAGGCTGTTTTTATTTGTATTTGTACCTAAATTTCGCACGTTTTTATTTTACGATAAAACTATCTTCTGTTTCAAATTATAGGGACGGATATTTTATTCGGACTTGGTTTGGCATGCACTTTATTGTATGCCTCTTCCAGCTCGTCTCCCCCCAGCCCCTACTGTTATTCTTAGCGTCCTCCCTCATTTTCAGGTCTTTGCCGCACATTCGCCAATAGTCTTGCGGACGTTCAGTTTCCGGGAGAATCAAACATCATTGACTATTTGCGGCATGTGTCAGATGCAGGAAGTACCGCTGCGTCTACATCCATTAAACGATGACGCAACGATATTAATAAGAGCTCTATTGAGTACGGTTGCGTTTTTCGGCAAGTTCTTCCATGAGTTCCGTCTGCATCTCCTGAATTTCCAGAAGTCGTTGCCATTGACTGTTAAGGAGATGATCTATTTTTTCGTGTAAATACCGAATTTCCAGCTCTGCTTTGAGATTCACCTTGTAATCGTATTCTGCTCTTAGGCGGTCCTTTTCTTCCTGTCTGTTCTGACTCATCATGATTACGGGGGCCTGTATGGCCGCCAGGCAGGACAGCACCAGATTCAGAAAGATATAAGGGTACGGGTCAAATGGCTTTTTCAGAAAGAAAGTTGTATTCACCGTTACCCATGAAAGAAGCACTGCAGCAAACATTCCTATAAACCGCCAGCTACCGCCAAAGTCTGCAATTCTGTCCGCCATTCGCTGCCCCAGTGTGAGCCGACTATCATACTCAGCATTGAGGTTCTTTGAAAGCAGTTCCTGCTCGTGGAGGCTCCTGACAACATCGGACTCAATCTCTGTCAGCTCGCCCTTATCCTGCTTTATGATGTCTGCCAGATATTCGTTTCTGAATCTGTTCAGATCGGTTATACAGACATAGCTTGTGGGCGTCCAATTCGGACACGCCTCTTTTATTCTCTCTGCAATCCCGCCGCGTACCAATGACGCAGGCATCACTTCGCCCATTTTTTTTTCAGATTTACAGACCTCGCACGTCACTCGCTTACGGTTCCTAAGTGGCATTAAACCATCTCCTTTCTTCACGACGCTCTTTCTGAATCACCAAATATGTATTGAGAGGCATAGACCGCATGATTATAGCACGCCAATACAGTGAGATTTCAGGGAGAATATGCTGTCCCCTGTGATCGATTTTGAAACCCGAGATGACTCAGCTCTCTCTTCATGCCCAAGACTTTTAATACAAAGATAAACCCCGTGTCGGTGAGAAATAAAATATAGTGCAATATAGAGGGAAGAAAGGTTGCGCCGGCAATCCTTTCTTGACGAACATTAATGCAAGATAATTTTCTCTCTACTTGGATACCTTGAAGATTCCGAGGATAGAGTAGGAGTAGACGGCAATGGTAACCGCGCAGACCGCCCTAAAAAGTTGTATCGGTATCCCGGCTATGGGTTCGACTATGAGCCCCGCAAATACGGCATAACACACAAAGGCAATTCCCGTAACAACAAGTCCTTTAGTTAGCCTGGGATTCCCTATAACTTTCATCGAGTTGGCAAGGCCGAAAAAGGCAAGACCACTTAATAGAGAACCAGGGAACCCTAAGCTATGTCGAGCGACGAGTCCAGATGGAGCTGTCGATATATCGGTAGGTCCGGTAACAAAAATATACGCGACATAGGCAAGAAAAAAAAATGCAGATAGTGATCTATAAACATTTTTTTTATCACTCCTGTATGTTAAAAGTGTCACCCCAAACTGCAACAGGAGAACGAAAGAAGTAATTAAGCAGGCCTCGGACAATATGATCAGTGCGACGAATTCACCGGCCCCGCTTGTCTTAAGAATAAAACTCAGCCAATCCATCAGTTCGGTGATCCCGTGGACAAACCCGAAACCAATAAGCATATAGAAGGTATTAACAAAGTCGATTGAAGATGCTCTCCTTATTCCGTAGAAAACCACGAGAGACATTAATAGAAAGCTTACGCCATAAACAAATAATATGTAGAACAGGGGCTCTGTTAAGACTTGCTTCATTCAAATTTTCTCTTGTTAAAAGAAGTGATTGTAAATGGCTTATCCATCCCAATTTCAGTTTGAAGTCTTCCATAATCCTATCATAAAGAATGGGTTTATCAAACATACCTTGAGTGCCGAGTAATTATTTGCGTCTGGCATAATGGAGAGCATGACTGCTGTAAATCCTCAGTACTTACAACTGCCGACAACTGACAGTTGCGTCGGTCTAGCCGAGAGTCAACATTCCTTCCTGAAAAACACAACTGACGTAGTGAATCAGATTGTGTGAAGTCCAATAAGAAATATGGGGGGTCCTAAATGGCTCCTGGTCACGGCAAACTTTTCTGTTTAAATCTATGCCAACTTTCATAATGCCGTCCAAAGGGGGCAATCATCAACCACGCAAAGTTTGTACCCTACTCCTCTATAATGAGACATCCGTCTATGCTTTTAGCCAAATAATATTTCCCCCAACTCGTAACAATCACTATAACCGGAACAGGTCCGACCATCCCCCCTGTTGCAATCCCGCCATGGGAAAACCCTTGGCTAAAAGAAAAACTTATACCCTTCGGCGAACAAGCATATTCTTTCTTCATCACCGAGTATATTCTTTTGTCGATCAAGCCATTATCATTCAAAAAAGAAACCTCAAGGGTATCATCATCCGGCTGCGAAATTTGCACATATGTTGCATATGTTAAGTCCCATTTAAAGACTCCTTTAAAAAGCGTGTCTTTCCTGGGGAAAACTTCATATAAATGCAGGGGCTGAATTTTATCTTCTTTTTTTTCTACCGGAATTGCACCATAATAAGCGGGTTGTCTTTCGGATTCATATAATGGGCGAGGGGGTTTGTCTATTACTTCACTTGCAATCACATAGCTCCCCCTAATATCCGGGCATTTATTTTCTTCGATAGGGACTAAGGCAGCCCATTCTGAGGGATACTTTTGATGACTGCACGAAGTCAAAAATAAAGACGACAAGACAATGCTGACTATAAATAAAACAATATAAGACGACAGCTGAAGATCCCCCTTCATATCTATTTCTATCACGTTAGCAGCATGCTGTCAAACCCGGAGAAATGCTACCCTTGCCAAAATAACAACCCCGCAGGAGAAACCGCGGGGTTGTTTACTGCCATTAATAAAATATGCTTATTTTTAAAGGTCTTTACCTATCTGGTTTCAAGAAATAGTTTAAGGTGCCCGCTCCTTGAAGGATGCTTAAGCTTGCGAATGGCCTTAACCTCTATCTGGCGTATCCTCTCTCTCGTCACCTCGAACTCCTGCCCAAGCTCTTCCAGGGTACGGGTCGAATCCTCGCCTATTCCGAACCTCCTGCGCAATATCTTCGCCTCCTTCGGACTCAGACTATGGAGCACTTCTTCAATCTGTCTTTTCAGATCGCGGTGGACGGCCCTCTGCAAAGGAGAAGGCGTTGACTTGTCTTCAATGAGGTCTCCAAGATGGCTGTCTTCTTCTTCCCCGATTGGCGTTTCAAGGGACACCGGTTCCTTCGACACCTTCATTATTGTCTTGACCTTCGCCAGCGGCATATTCATTTTCGCCGCAATTTCTTCAGGGAGCGGGTCACAGCCGAGTTCCTGCACCAGTTCCCTCGTCACTCTGGATACGCGCGCGATCACCTCTCCCATATGCACGGGTATCCTTATCGTTCTGGACTGGTCAGTAAGCGCTCTTGTTATAGTCTGCCTCACCCACCACGTCGCATAAGTGCTGAATTTATAGCCTCGCTGATATTCAAACTTGTCGACAGCCCTCATCAGCCCTATATTGCCTTCCTGAATAAGGTCGGAAAAGCTAAGTCCCTTCCCCATATACCTCTTTGCGATGCTTATAACAAGCCTTAAGTTTGCCTCGACCATCGCCTTCTTTGCGTCACATATCTCCTCCATGCATGAAGCAAAGATATTGACTACTTTCTTTATGCCGTCATAATCCAATCCGATTGATTGCTCGCAACAGGCTATCTTGTCATGGTAGTCGCGGTATATCTTAACCAGATGGTTCTTGGAATCAGCCACCGGTTTTTTAGAAATAATACGCGCAGCGCCCTTTGCGGAGCCTTCGGTCACAACATAACCGGCAGCACGCAGCCTCCTGCTTATTGAGGAAAGCTCTCTGTTGGTATCTTCTATCAGTCTCATTGCTCTTATGAGCTCATCATAAAACGACTGCATGAAGCTTTCTTTCAGCCTCAGGCCGCCTATAAGCGCCAGCATCTTGTCTTCGGCGGCATTGTTCTTTATGCCGGCATGGGCTTTCGCCCTTCCGGGATTTCCGCCGTTATTATGATGCCTCGCCTTGCGGTATAGCCCCCTGATCTCATCCATGGCCGACACAAACTTCTTGGTCTCATACATAACCGCATCTTCAGAACTACCCGCATTCTGAACGATGTCATCAAGTTCCGTTTCCCCGCTTTTCACGGACTCACAAACAGCAAGCAGCCGTTCAAAGGCAAAGGGCACAGAAAAAATTATCTTCATCAGCTTCCCCCTGCCCTTTTCTATCTTCTTTGCCATGTCTATCTCGCCATCCCTCGTCAATAGCGGAATGCTCCCCATCTCTTTAAGATACATTTTTAGAGGTTCGTAGTCGCTATCGACCACGGAATCCTGTTTTTCTTCGTCGGTCCTGTTTTCTTCCTCCTCTTCATCTGTCCATAGGGCCTCACTGTTTGCCGCCGCTTCTCCCTCACCCTCCCCATTATCCAGAAAATCAATATCCTCTCTTTCTACATACTCTTCAGAATACTCAAGCACATATGGCAGCTTGCCCATGTAAAATTCCCCTTTCCATATATTATTAAGGATATAGCATAAGCCCTGTCATACAATGATAATGAAAGAAAATAATCAAAAAATATCAGTGCACGTCTGTTTTTTTTGTAGGACGTTTACGCAGATATCTGTAGGTGTTTGTCCTACAGCATGGCTATCTAGCTGAAGATAAACAATAAAGGTGGACTATTTCAGTCTTATTTGATCGAAGAGATCAGCAAAGGTTTAAATAAAGATAGTCCGCTCAGAGAAATCCGGCAATCGCGCAATGAACAATGCGTATCACAGGCGCAGGATAAATGCCGAGGAAAAATAAAATAGCAGTAAGAGTTGAGATCACAATACCGGCAAAAAACTCTACGGCCGGAGTCTCGCGAAAGACACGCTCCCCTGCTTCGCTGAACAATGCGGCCACAATCCTCAGATAGTAATATAGGCCTATTGTGCTGTTGACAGCGAGGATTGCTACGAGAACCCACAGCGCTGATCCCGCCCCGGCGGACATAACGTAATACTTGCCAATAAAGCCTGCTGTAAGAGGAATGCCGGCAAGTGACAGGAGCATTACTATAAAGACTGCAGCAAACAGCGGACGCCGCCATGCAAGACCGCGATAATCGCTGATAGTATCAACATCCTCTTCTTTACCGGAAATGACTGTTATAACACCGAAGGCGCCGAGCATCGACACAAAATAGGCCAAAAGATAATAGCTAACAGCCATTATCGACTCCTTCCCGCCCGCGAGGAAGGCCACAAGGAGATACCCCTGATGTGCTATCGAAGAATACGCCAGGATGCGCTTTATGTTTTGCTGAAAGAGAGCAAGCAGATTGCCCACAAACATAGATGCAGCCGAGATGATGCTGAACAACAGAACAAGACCAGGATACTTATAGAGTTCAACATGCCAGAAGAATCGCAGAAGAAGTGCAAACATCGCGCCTTTCGACACAGTCGCTATAAATGCCGCTACAGGCGCCGGCGCTCCTTCATAAACATCGGCAGTCCACATATGAAAGGGGACAACCGCCAGCTTAAAACCCGCACCGACAACGATCAAAATAAAGCCGGCAAGGAGCATGGCATCATTTCCAAGCGAAGCCCCCGCGCCTGCCATTTTTATAAACTCCAGAGTTCCCAATCGCGCATAAAGAAGCGCCATTCCGAAAAGTAGAAAAGAGGCGGAGACAGCGGCCAGTACAAGATATTTGACTCCAGCCTCATTTCCGCGTTCAGACGACCTAAGATACGCTATCAGTGAATAAAGAGATACGCTGAGTATCTCTAGACCAAGGAAGAAAGAGGCAAAGTGGCCTGCTGAAACAAGTATTGCCGACCCTAATACTGCAAGGAGGAGCAATACGTAATATTCATCAGGATTCACCTTCCGCCCTCTTAAATAACCAAAGGAAAGGCAGGCGACGACAATGCCGGCCAAAGCGATCAATCCAATAAAGAAGAGCCCGTAGCCATCCACGATAATCAGAGAAGTTATATTATGGGGCACAAGCTGCGCAGATTTTAAAAGGGCGGCGAAGGAACCGCCAAGACCTGCGACCGTCAAAAAGACGCTCACCCTGTGATCGCGATTAAATGCGCTCAGCAGCATAACCGCGATAGCGGTGGAAGCAAGAACGATGAAAGGCGCCAATGCTGCTATGTCCGTCATCCTCATTGCCTGAAACCCTCCCGGATATTGCCTCCGCGGCTGTCTCCCTCACCCTTCCTTGCAAGAATCTCTGCGCCGGAAGAAGCATCGGCAACCCGCAAATTCTTCAAGGCCGGTTGTGAGATATTAAAGATCTGTTGAGGGAAAAGTCCCAGCCAGATCAGCGCTGCCATCATAACTGCCATAAGGGCCATTTCACGCGCTGCGAGGTCGCCGCCTTTCAGAATATTTACATCCCGGCCATGGAAGACGCGCTGGATAAGCCATAGCGAATATACTGTGGCGCTGACGACCCCTGCCGCGCCAATCGCAGTAATCACTATATTGACCCTGTAGGAGCCAAGCAGTACCATAAATTCCCCAATGAAATTGCCCAGACCTGGTAAACCCAGGGAGGCCAGGGCGAAAAAAAGTGCTGCCGCACCCATGCGGGGCGCCGTCTCCCACAGTCCGCCCATACGTCCCATGTCACGCGTGCCGGTTCTCTCCTGAATCGTACCCGCTATGATAAAAAGAGCGCCGGTTGCAATGCCGTGACATACGATCTGCATTATAGCGCCCTGAAGCGCCACCTCACTCCATGCATAGATGCCTAGAAGAACAAATCCCATGTGGCTGATGCTTGAATAGGCGATAAGTCTTTTGATATCTGTTTGCGCAAAGGCCATAATGGAACCGTAGATAACGCCTATCACGGCGATAACCATGCAGCCCGGGGCCACTTCGGCTGAAGCGTTTGGGAAGAGGGGCAGAGCAAACCGGATAAGCCCGTAAGCCCCCGTCTTAAGCAGCAGTCCGGCAAGCACCACGCTTCCTGCCGTCGGCGCTTCCGTGTGGGCATCGGCAAGCCAGGTGTGAAGGGGAACAGCCGGCAATTTTACGGCAAAGGCGATGAAAAAGCATGACATCAAAAGCAGTTCCGTTAGACGGCCCATCGATGTCCCAACCAGACTCATGTATTCAAACGTATATTGTCCGGTCTGCCGGCCATGGATAAAATACAGGCCGAGAACTCCGACCAGCATAATCAGGCCGCCGGCCTGTGTAAACAAAAAGAACTTGAATGCCGCATATCGGCGGTTTTCGTGTCCCCAAAGTACTATGAGAAAATACATCGGCACTAGCATGAGTTCCCAGAAAACGTAAAACAAAAATAAGTCCATCGAAAGAAAAACACCGATGATGCCCGCCAGTACCCAAAGAAGCATAAGATAGAACAATCCCACCCGTTCCTTTATTTCCGTCCAAGAAGAGGCTACGGCCGCAAAACCAAGAAATACGGTCAGAAGAAGAAGCAGCAGGTTAAGGCCGTCAACTGCCAGATGAAATCCTGCTCCGATTTGGGGAATCCACTCCTGTTTTATCTCCAAAATCCATGGCCCATATATGTTCATGCCGATGGCCGCGCTGTCTTGCAGAAGGATTTTCATAACAAGTCCGAACATCAGCGCAAGTGTAAGGACCGAGATATAACGGGCCAGGGATGCACTCCGTTTTCCTGAATACCAGGCTATAAGGCCTCCCGCGAGCGGAACTAAAATCAGCCACACGATAATCATTTAAACACCATAATCGCAAGGGCTATCACAGCGCCGAAGGCAATCCCCAGGGCGTACGTGCGGACTTTTCCGTTTTGCGAAATACTAAGAATATTACTGAGCCGGCTGCCGCTCCAGAGCATCCCGAGATAGACGAGGTCGATGAAATCATCCTTATTGATCCTGGCAATCCAGACAAAGGGTCTGACAATGAAAGCATTGTAGAGCCAATCGAAACCCCAACCTCCAAACAAGAAACGGTGCCCAAGACGCCCGGCCCGGCTGGCTGTCAGCCTGTCTGCGTATCGCCTCCTGTGGAAGAATAAAATATACGCCAGAAATATACCGAGGAGTGAAACAATCGCCGCAAAGGCACTTAACGCTGTTTCAGCCCCGGGTGCTGCCTCCCTGATGGTGATGGCCGGCAATGAACTACTCAAAAAAGTCGAAAATATCCTTGTCTTCCCGGCTGAGGCCGGCAATTCGATAAATCCCGCCACAAGTGAGAGCACCGCAAGGACCGCTGCGGGCACCGTCATTATCATTCCCGGTCTCTCGCGCACCCGGAACCTGCTCTCCCCGAAAAATGTGATGAAAACCATCCTGAACGCATAGAGAGATGTGATAAAGGCCCCCAGGACCCCGGCCACCCAGAGCCACCTGTTTCCAAGAGGAGAGGCCAGCGAATAATAGATAATGAGTTCCTTGCTGTAAAATCCGGCTGTCACGAAAGGAAGCGCCGAAAGCGAACATGCTCCGATAAGGAAAGTCCAGAAGACGGCTGGAAGTTGGGAACGCAATCCGCCCATTTTAAACATGTCGTGCTCATGGTCAACGCTGATGATAACCATACCGGCGCCCAGAAACAGGAGCGCCTTAAAAAAGGCATGCGTCATGAAATGAAAGATCGCCGCAGACCACGCCCCCACGCCCAACGCCACAAACATATATCCGATTTGGCTGATGGTCGAGTAGGCCAGTACACGTTTGATATCCCTTTGTGTAACAGCGCTCAGTCCCGCGACAACGAGCGTGAGGGCTCCGATGACTGCCACAGCCGTCTGCACCTGAGGAGCAAGGGTAAATAAGAGATGGGTCCTGGCGATAAGATACACACCTGCAGTGACCATTGTCGCCGCGTGTATAAGCGCGCTCACAGGGGTGGGTCCTGCCATCGCATCAGGCAGCCATGTCTGTAGCGGAAGCTGAGCCGACTTGCCGATGGCCCCTCCAAGCAACAGTGCTGAAGCCGCCAGAGCCATCCCTGAACCCACGGGCCAGCGGCCGGCCGCAAGATACATCACCTCCTGAATCCTGAGCGTTCCCAGGTTGGTTGCAAGCAAGAAAAGGCCGAGGCTCAACGAAGTGTCGCCGATTCGCGTCACAACAAATGCCTTCCTGGCGGCAAGACCGTTTAAGGGATCCTTGTACCAAAAGCCGATGAGAAGATAACTGCAGAGTCCGACTCCTTCCCATCCCAAATACAGAAAAAGAAGATCATCCGCAAGCACCAGTATCAGCATAGAGCCGATGAAGAGGTTCATATAGGCAAAGAACCTCGCATAGTCCTCTTCCCCTGCCATAAACCCGGCGGAATAGATGTGAATAAGAAATCCCACAAATGTTATGACCAGCACCATTACAAGCGACAACGCATCCAGATAGAGAGAAAACGAGGACGTAAATCCATTTACCGATATCCACGTCCCGAGATCCAGGACATACGAATTAACACCAGGTGCAGCACCGATGAAACTGATGCCGACACTGAGAGCCGCCGCAAACGCAAGCCCGACTGACCCTGCGCCTATCAGCGCGACCCAGGTCTTCGAGACCCGGCGCCCTGCAATCGCCAGTAAAAGAAACCCGCCAAAAGGCAAAGCCGGTATTATCCACAGGAATTCGGGCATTATCCCTTCATCCTGTCCGCTGAATCAGCATCAAGCGTCTTTAATTTATGGTGCATCTGAAGCGCAAGTGCCAGACCAACCGATACTTCAGCGGCAGCCATTGCCAGAATGAAAATGAACATGACCTGACCGTCGGCCGCCGCCCATTTTGCGCCGGCGGCAACAAAGGCGAGTCCGGCGGCGTTGAGCATGATCTCAATCGACAGCAGGATAAAGATGATATTGCGTCTTATCAGAACTCCAAAAAGCCCCAGCGCAAAAAGGACCACGGAAAGGACAAGCGCATGTTCAGAATATACCGCAGTCATCGCCCTTCCCTTGCCTCCTCATCCGGAGTGCTCCGCCTGCCCAGGTGATAGGCCCCGACAAGTCCGGCCAAAAGAAGCATAGACGCAAGTTCCACCCCAATCAGATAGGGTCCAAGCAGTGTTGTGCCCACGAGCTTCGGCCCGATGATCATCGCACCTCCCGCTCCCTGGAAACCATACCGGAGTCCGTAAAGAAGTTCGCAAAAAAGAACGGCAACCAGTATTCCCGGACCAATCCATACCTGCGGCGTCAACAGTTCTCTCTCTTTCTCAGCGGCCTCGGCGCCCAGGTTCAATAGCATAATCACGAACAAAAAAAGAACCATAATCGCGCCTGCATAAATGATTACCTCAAGGGCTGCCACAAAAGGGGCCCCGAGGACAAAAAAGATCAGCGAGACCGAAAGCAGCGACACAATAAAATACAGGAGTGCATGCGCGGCGTTTGCCCTGGTGATGGTAAGGGCCGTGGATATGACAGCCACTGCGGCAGACAGATAAAAAATCGCGTTCATGCCTTTATCCCCTGGGACAGGTTAATGAAGCTATATGGCGTCACTATTAGACATACATTTAACCGGAAAATCTCCCCTTGCCCCTCTTTTCCAAAGAGGGGTAATTCCCGGGTGAGTCCCGTCAGTAAAAGCCGTCTGATATCAGCCCCCTGCAAGCCTCCAAAGAGAGGCAAGTTCTGAAGCGGGTCCTGCCGCAGAGTCGTTGCGGCCTTCCTTTGGCAAAGGGAGGCCCGGAGGGATTTTCTGATTATCGTCAGCATCTTAAATAACACCTTGAAATGTTTCCAATTGATCGTCATGGCATCAACCCTCTTACGTCCACGGGAGGTTCTTCATTTTCAGACTCGCCCTTGTCCTTTCCACCTATTGCGAGCCCCGCAACTCTGTAGAAATTGTAATCGTGATATTTTCCAGGACCGCTGATCAACAGGTCCTCCTTTTCATATACCAGGTTTTGCCGATTAAATTCAGACATTTCGAAGTCCGGCGTAAGCTGTATTGCATAAGTCGGACAGGCTTCCTCGCAATAGCCGCAGAAAATACACCGGGAAAAATTGATGCGGAAAAACTCGGGATAGCGCCTGCCGTGCTCGTCTTCTGCTGCCTGCAGGGAGATGCAATCCACCGGACAGGCAACTGCGCAGAGATAGCAGGCCACACACCGCTCTTTGCCATCGGGGTCGCGCGAAAGTATAATGCGTCCTCTCCAGCGCGGAGGGATATCCGGTCTTTCCTCAGGATAAAGTATAGTCGCCCGCTTCCGGAATGCGTGCAAAAAAACATTCAAGATCGTTCTTAACAGACTAATCCACATAATTCCCACTTTTTCCATATTGCACACTTCGAGTAGGAGACCGCCTTTGAGCGGCTTCAATTTCTCGTATCGCCAGCCGCAGGCCAGGCGAGAAATTGCCTCGTAGTCCCGAACAATTCGGGACGAGAATGAGCGAAAAGATGGTCTCCTCCTTCACGCTTGAATAATATGCGCTAAGCATAATTCTTCCTCATCATATCGAAAGCAGAATACCTCCTGTTACGAGCAGGTTTAGCAATGTAAGCGGAAGCAGCACCTTCCACCCGTAGGCCATGAGCTGATCATAGCGCGGTCTCGGAAGGGAGGCCCGCAGAAGAATGAAGAAACAGATAAATACAAACGTCTTGATAAGAAACCATATGAGGGGCGGCAGGAAAGGTCCGAGCCATCCCCCGAAAAAAAGCGTCGCGATCATGGCGGAGATAAGCGTGATGCCAATATACTCACCGACAAAAAACATGGCAAATTTCATTCCTGAGTATTCTGAGTGAAAGCCCGCAACGAGTTCGCTTTCAGCCTCAGGCAGGTCAAACGGCAGCCGGTGCGTTTCCGCAATGCCTGCTATAAGAAATACGACGAATCCTAAAAACTGCGGGATAACGAACCACACGCCTCTTTGGGCCTCTACTATCTCCCGCAGGCTGAATGAGCCGGCATGCATCACCACCCCCATAAGCGATAGTCCCATGAATACCTCGTAGCTGAGCATCTGTGCGGCCGCCCTCAAGCCCCCAAGGAGCGAATATTTGCTTGCGGACGCCCAGCCTCCAAGGGTCACGCTGTAAACGCCGAGGGCCGTCATCCCGAAAAAGAAAAGGAGACCTATGTTAATGTCCGCCACCTGTATTCCGGGCGAATAGGGGATGACCGCAAAGGTCATCAGTACGGTAACGATAATCAAGGACGGGGCGATAATGAATACTGCCTTGTCGGCAAAGGGCGGTATCCAGTCCTCTTTTGTAAAGACCTTTATCATATCGGCAACCACCTGAAGCAGGCCGAAGGGACCCACACGGTTAGGCCCATAACGGTCCTGCCATAGAGCAAGCAGCCGGCGCTCAAGCCATATCAGTCCTGATGCGATTGTCATCACCACAGACAATACCCCCACGACAGTAACAAGCGGGACTATTATCTCTTTCATATTATCAGCCATCTTTCCCTTTTAGGGGAGCGAGCCGTGCTGTTACAGGCAGAGTAATGCCTGACAGCGCCGGCAGGCCCGCCGGTATCCCCGCAACTCCATCAGGCAGGGATGGAACAATTCTGAGCGGCAAGCCGCATTGCCTTCCGCCAGAGAAATCAAGTGAGACTTCGTCTCCCTCGGCCAGGCCGAGTGCTAAGGCGCGCCGCGCATTGAGCGCCAGGTAGGGACGCGCTGCGCTTTCCGCGATGCCGGCTGCATGTATGCTTAATTCCTCAGATCCAAAGATATGATGAAGGGGAATAACCAGCCACTCATCTTCGCTAACAGAAAATGGGCCCGGTATGTCAGAAAAATAATCCCCCTCCTTACTTTGAGATTGCCCGATCAACCGCCTTCCAGGGTCCCCGCCGTTCAAAGGCCCGCCGACCTCCTGTTGAAACTTGCCGACCGACTGGACTGAGTTCCACCCCGGAGACCAAAAACGTGCGATAAGCTCAGAAGGAGGCCTTCCCTCGTAGCCCTCCATCGAAAACGAAAGCGGCGAATCATAATCCTCCGGAGGCTTCGGCTCATGCACGCTTATCCCCGCCGTAAGAGCGGTCCTTCCGCTGTAGCGATGCGGCTGCCTCGGGATTTTCTTTTTGCAGATCCGAAAACCTGCAGGAGGGGCTGCGTCCTTTGCCGGCCCAAACACAGGCAACTCCTCAGCGAGCGACGCAGTGATGTCATCCAATACCGACCATTTTTTGGCCTCAGGCAGCCCTGACAGAACGAGAAGATTATGAAGCCAGCGCCAGCTTTCCATCACCTCGTCACGCGACTGAAATACCTGAAAGAACCTCTGCGCCCTGCCTTCATTGTTAACAAGCGTTCCGGTGGTTTCGGCAAATGTCGCCGCCGGAAGCACGACCGCCGCCCTTGAAGTCGTTTGATTGCCGATATGATCGATAGCGATAATATTTCGGCATGCATCGAAAAAACTATCCACTAAACTGCGGTCAGTTCTGCGGAAAAGGTCGTTTTCAAGGATGATTACAGCGTCTGCCTTGCTCTCCTTAACGGCCTTGAATGCCTCTTCGACTCCTGCCCGGCCAATCAGCCCGACACCGAGGCTGTTACATTCCGGCATTGTGAAACTGAGTCTGCAGGCGCGCCCTGTCCTGCAGAGGGCGAGCGCGACATTGGCGGCTGCCTTGACCACTGCTTCGCTCAGACAGCCGCCCCCTGAGACAATAAGCGGCCGTTCGGCCCCGCTTAAGGCCAATGCTATATTCTTAGACAACTCCTCCGCCTCTTTTGAGAGGCCTTTGACCGCAGGCGCATCCGGATCAATCTCATGAGCTACGGCAAACCCCAGCCTCGCGACTTCATCCGGGGCGGCATGATATTGAGAGAGCGATACCTCTCCGAGTTTGGTTGCTGAAGTAGACGCGATAAACAGAGGGCCCCTCTCGTTTTGCATCGCCTCCCGGACAGCCGCATCGTTCCAAAGGGGGATGTGCAATTTTTTGGCAATCGCCATCGTCTTCTGACGCACTGCCTGTCGGAGGGCAAGCGCCAAAAGCGGGGCCGTATTTGTGACATCTTCTCCGAGCACCAAAACAGCATCCGATTTTGCGACTTCGCTCAATGAAGGTGAGACCGCCGGACCTTTCTGTAATATCTCAGCCATCAAGAGAACGATCTTATGTTCCTTTTCGGACATCCCCGAATAAAAACTTTCAGGTCCGGCCAGGCAGCGAAGTGCAAAATTGGCCTCAAGCGACGCACGGGGCGAGCCGATGCCTATTACTTTTGCACCATAATGGAGAAGCCCGGACAGATGAGAAATTGCGTCCTCCTGAGTTGTTTCCTCAAATTTGCCGCTGAGCTCATTTTTTATCAGGGGATGTCTTATGCGGCGCTCAGTATTGACAAATTCATACCCGTAGCGTCCGCGGTCGCAAAGAAAATATCCGTTGACCTCGCTGTTGAAGCGGTTTCGTATCCTAAGCAATTTCCCATGGCGTTCTCCTGCGATAGTATTGCATCCTATGCCGCAGTGAATGCAGACTGAGGGCGCCGTCTGCAAATCCCACTTGCGCACATAGTGTCTTTTCAACGTCTTGTCCGTAAACACGCCGGTCGGGCAGATCTCCGCCAGGTTTCCGCTGAATTCGTTCTCCAAAACGCCTTCTTCATGCCTGCCAAAATATACGTGATCATGCGCCGCAAAAACGTTGAAATCCCTGCCGCCTGAGTAGTCCCGGTAGAACCTGACGCATCGGTAGCACTGGATGCAACGGTTCATCTCATGGTTGATGAACGGGCCGAGATACTGGTTGCGGTGTGTGCGCTTCTTTAAACGATTCCTTCTGTAAACATGTCCGGTCATAAGGGTCATGTCCTGAAGATGACACTCCCCGCCCTCGTCGCATACAGGGCAATCATGCGGATGGTTCAGCATAAGCCACTCGATCACGCTTGCTCGAAAGGCCCTCACTTCAGGGTCATTAATAGATATGCGCGTGCCGTCTGCGGCAGGGGTCATACAGGACATGACGATCTTTCCCCGAGTGTCGTTTTCATCACGAAACTGCTTCACCGCGCACTGCCTGCATGCGCCCACTGAATGCATAGCAGGATGCCAGCAGAAATACGGGATGTCAAACCCCAGTGAGAGACAGGCATGAAGGAGATTGTCGCCGTCCTTCACTTCGTAGGGCTTGTTATCAACAAATATCGTCGCCATAATTAAACTTCCATCATCCTAACAAAAATTTTGACAGCCACATTTTAGCAATGCGGTGCGGGGCTGTATTTGAGCGGCTTCAATTTCTCGTATGACCCGCGCAGCGGGTGGAGAAATTGCCTCGGAGTCCCGAACAATTCGGGACGAGAATGAGCGAAAATATTGTCCCGTGCCGCATTCAGTAATTCCGCTGCTTTTTTTCATCATCACCCCCATGGGCATCTCTTCTCCCTGATGTGCCTCTCAAAATCCTCCCTGAACATCTTCAGTCCGCTTTGAAGCGGTTCAACCGCTCCGGGAGCAAGGGCGCAGAATGTATTGCCTGGGCCGAGCAGCCGGCACTGTTCCGCCAGAATATCAAGATCACCTGCCATGCCCTGCCCGCTTTCAATTGCACCCAAAAGCTTTGTTATCCAAGGGAGCCCTTCGCGACAAGGCGTACACCAGCCGCAGGACTCACGCGCAAAAAAAAGTTCGAGATTATGCATAACCCCTATCGGGCAGATATTGTCATCGATCACTATCATCGTCCCGGTACCAAGCCTGCTGCCTGCCTTTTGCACCGAGGCATAATCCATCTTCACATCAAGATGCTCTTCACCCAGGAACTCGGTGGACGCACCGCCTGGAATGACCGCCCTGAACCTGTAGCCGGCCTGCATGCCCCCAGCATGGTCTTCAAGCAGCTCCCTGATAGCAACTCCCATGGGCAATTCCCATGCGCCGGGCCTCTTCACCCTTCCGCTGACTCCGTATATCTTCGTCCCGCTGTCTGAAGACGGGCTAAGCCCCTTGAACCATTCGGCGCCATTTTGTACGATATGCGGGATATTCGAAAGAGTCTCGACGTTATTGACGACCGAGGGTTTTCCCCATAGTCCGCAGACCTGAGGGAATGGAGGCTTTGCGCGCGGCACGGGCCTTTTCCCTTCGAGGGCGTTAAGGAGAGCAGTCTCCTCGCCGCATATGTAACGGCCGGCGCTGGTGTGAAGGTGCATATGAAGATCAAATCCCAACCCCATTATGTCCTTGCCAAGGTATCTGTTCGTATAGAGTTCGCCTATCGCTTCAGTGAGAATCTTAGCGGCCTTCACGTATTCCCGCCTCAAAAAAATATACGCCTCATCAGCCTGGATCGCGTAGGCGGTAATAATCATGCCTTCAATAAGCTGATGCGGATTGCCCTCCAGCAGAAGTCTGTCTTTGAAAGCGCCCGGCTCCATCTCATCTGCGTTGGCAATGAGATATTTCGGACGCGGCGCGTCCGCTCCCATAGGTACAAAACTCCATTTCTGGCCGGTGGGAAAACCAGCCCCGCCCCTGCCGCGAAGGTTCGAGTCAGTAACGATCTTTTGCACCTCCGCAGGAGACATGTCCTTAAGGGCCTTCCGCAGCGCCTGGTAGCCGCCAGCCGCCTCATAACCTTTAAGACTGAGCGGTCCCCTTTCCGGGTCAATATCTTTAGTTAGTGGTCGTTCGGACAATCTGCCCTACCTGTATGCTTCCAGTACCGCGTCTATCTTATTCGGGGTCAAATCGAGATATAACTCATCATCGATCATCATCGCAGGCGCGTGATCGCATGCCCCGAGACACGACGCAGGCAACAGGGTGAACTGCCCGTCAGCAGTTGTGTCGCCCAGGCCGATGCCAAGTTTATCCTTTAGATGCCGGCGGACGATATCATATCCCATGACCCAGCAGCTGATGCTGTCACATATCAAAATTATATGTTTCCCCACGGGCCTTCTGAAGATAAAACTATAAAAAGTAGCCACTGCATCGAGTTCGTCCGGCGTCATCCCGATAAGTTCCGCAATCCCCCATATCTCATCCGATACCCAGCCGCGATGCTTTTGTACGATCTTAAGCGCTTCCACGCAGGCAGCCTGCTTATGCGTAAAGAGCTTCAACTCCTCCTCTATTTCTCTTTTTTCTTCTTCAGTCAGCATTTTCTGCCTCTGGGCAATGCTCCGTGAAAATTCTCCTCATCAAAACTTGTGCTGAGATGCATTCGAACGGTTTCAGCGGCGCGTATTGCCCGTTGCGGGCGCGCCGGTGCCTCGGAGGCCCCGAAGGCTTTCGGGGCCGAGAATGAGAGAGTATGCGTCTCAGCACAAATACTGACATTATCTTCGCGGCCCCTTTTCATCTGTCCACATCCGCAAGCACAAAATCTATACTGCCAAGGATCGCAAGCAGGTCGGGCACCATCAGGCCGCGGCTTATAAGCGGGATCATCTGAAGATGGGCGAATGAGGGCGTGCGGATCCGGGTACGGTATGATGTAGTGCTTCCGTCGCTTATGAGATAATATCCGTTATTTCCCTTTGTCGCCTCGATGCCGAAGAAAACCTCACCATGCGGAATAACAGGTCCCCAGCTCACATTCAGAAAATGTGTAATCAGCGTCTCGATATCATGCATCGTCCGCTCCTTCCGGGGCGGCGTTGCAAGAGGATGAGCGGATTTGTATGGTCCTTCAGGCATGTTTTTAAGACACTGCCCGATGATCCTGAGACTCTGACGAATCTCTTCGACGCGCACCACACCCCGGTCGTAGCAGTCGCCGTGAGATGCGACGGGGATGTCAAACTCAAAAAGTTCATATCCCGAGTATGGTCTTTTTTTCCGGAAATCCCAGTCGAACCCGCAGGCCCTCAGCCCGGGCCCTGTAACCCCCCATTCAATGGCCTCTTCAAGTGTGTAGGTTCCTATCCCCTTCGTTCTCGCCTTTAATATAGAGTTTTGCATGACGATCTTGTCATACTCTGCGAGTCTCTTTGGCAGATAATCAAGAAACTCACCAACAAGGCGGTCCCATCCTTTAGGCAGGTCCTGAGAAACCCCGCCTATCCTGAACCAGCTCGGGTGCATGCGGCCGCCGCATATCGCCTCGACAACGTCGAAGACCCGTTCACGGTCTGTAAACATATAAAAAACAGGCGACAGCGCGCCCACGTCCTGAGCGAAGGTCCCGTACCAGACAAGATGACTTGCGATCCTGAAAAACTCGGCCATCATTACACGAATGACCTTTACCTTATCAGGGACATCAATGCCCGCAAGCTTCTCCACGGCAAGCACGTAAGGAAGGTTGTTCATTACTCCGCCGAGATAGTCTACCCTGTCAGTGTATGGGATAAAGGTATGCCAGGACTGTCTTTCCGCCATCTTTTCGGCTGCGCGGTGATGGTAGCCGATATCGAGCACCGACCCTACAATCTGCTCGCCGTCCAGTTCAAGTATAATCCTCAGGAGCCCATGCGTACCGGGGTGCTGAGGACCGAGGTTAAGAAACAGCAAGTCGGTATCCTCACGGGTCTTTTGCATGCCCCAGTCTTCAGGCTTGAAACGAAGCGCCCTCTGCTCCTCTTCCTCCCTTATCTCGGGCATGCGAAACGGGCCCATCTCGGTAGCCCTGGCAGGGTGCTCTTTTCTGAGCGGGTGTCCCTCCCAGGTCGGCGGCATCAGTATCCTTCTAAGATGCGGATGTCCCTCGAAGGTAATACCGAACATGTCCCAGACCTCCCGTTCATACCAGTCAGCTGACGGCCAGAGGTCAGTTACGGACGGCACCTTCGGATATTCGCCAGTAAGTCCGATCTTGATACGAATATCCTCATTTCGTTCATAAGAGAGCAGATGATATATAACGGTGAAATCACTTTCCGGAAGACCGTCCCGGTGAAGGCGCACGCGCTCATCCACGGCTGTCAGATCATAGAGAGTCCTGTATGGCCTGACAGCGCAGTTTTTGAGGTATCTCAGAATAGCCGGCGTCTTATCTTTCGCTGCCCATAAAGTCGGAATGGAATCGGCTGCAGACTGAAGAGCAACAACCCCGTCACCGAATGTTTCCTGCAACTCAGCAACGATCTGACTACTTCCGGTCATAAGAGATCAAACCTCATCCGGAGACCTCAGCAGAGATGCCTTCTGTCTGGCCTCTCTTTTGAGATCCCGTTGGGACGCACGCGGAGGACATTCGGTAGATTGCGGCCCCACGACCCAGCTCACAGGTCTTTTCTCTTTTCCGACATGGTCCCGAAGAAGAAGCAATCCCTCCATAAATGCATCCGGTCTGGGCGGGCAGCCCGGCACATATACATCAACAGGCAGAAACTTATCGACGCCCTGGACAACGCTATAGATGTCATACATGCCTCCGGAATTCGCGCAGGACCCCATGGATATGACCCATCGCGGCTCCATCATCTGCTCATAGAGCTGTTTGATAACAGGCGCCATCTTGATAAAAACCGTGCCCGCGATGATCATTAAATCGGCTTCCCTCGGCGTCCCTCTAAGCACCTCGGCTCCGAAGCGGGCTATGTCGTATTTGCTGGTAAGGCTGGTGGCCATTTCCACATAACAGCAGGAGAGGCCGAAATTAAAAGGCCAGATCGAGTTCTTCCTCGACCATGCAACCAGGTCCTGCAGCCTGCTGAATAGGATGCTCCGGGATACGGCTTCCTCAACCGACCCTCCCGTCAAGTCACCAGAAGAATCACCAGGTTTTGTAAGTGACCAGCGCATCTCCTTTATCCCCGCCAGGCCTTTTCCCTTTTCTGTTTTTTATCAACCCAGTCAAGGCCGCCGATCCTCCAAAGGTAGATAAGCGCCGAAAGCAGTACCGCAATAAAAATCAGGATTTCGATATAGCCGCTCCATCCCGCCTCCTTAAGTGAAACAGCCCACGCAAAGATAAAAACCGCCTCAACGTCGAAGATCACGAAAAACATCGCCACGAGATAAAACTTGATGTCGAAGCGGACACGGGCCGTGCCTGTTGAAACAACGCCGGATTCATAAGGAAGACCGGTAGCCCTCTCCCTGTGCCGCTGTCCTAAAAAATAAGAAACTCCGATCATCACGACAGCCAGCAAAACAACCGCAGCAAAATAAACTGCAATAGGCCAAAGAGGTGTTCCGTAGTTCATGGTCGCATTACCCCTCTAAAGGAGGAGCGGTTCTCAGACTTTATCAGGTTCTGTTGACAAAGACTGTATCTGCCATCATCCTGTTCAACCAGGGGGTCCAGAATACACTGAACATAATGGATTCCCTCGCCACGGCGCGTCGCAGCAGGAGACCGATCAGGTCGGGGAATGACGAACGATGAAAGCCTCAGTATAGAGTCAGACACTATTTGCCCTCTTTTTTCTTCGAGCCTTTTTTCGCGGGCTCTGCCTCTTTAACCGCATGACCGCCGAATTCATTTCTTAACGCGGCAAGCAGTTTGTCGGAAAAGGACTCTGTCTGTCTCGACCGGAACCTGCCAAAAAGCGACAGCGCTGTAACAGGCGCAGGGACGTCCGTATCTATCGCCTGTTGGATGGTCCATCTTCCTTCGCCTGAATCCTCGACATACCCTCTGATGCCGGAAAGGTCTGGGTCTTTTCTGAAGGCGTCTTCGGCCAGTTCAAGAAGCCATGACCGTACGACACTCCCCCGGTTCCATAGGTGCGCTACGTCGGCAAGATCCATGCCTTTCCCGTACGGCGAGGCGTGAAGTATCTCAAACCCCTCCCCATAAGCGGCCATCATGCCGTACTCTATGCCGTTATGGATCATCTTTACAAAATGACCTGCTCCCGAAGGACCGCAGTAAAGATAACCATACTTCGGAGCAAGCGTCTTAAGAAGAGGCTCGATCCTCTTATAGATTTTTCTTTCCCCGCCGGCCATGAGGCAATAGCCCTCCTTAAGGCCCCATATTCCCCCGCTGACACCCACATCCATATAGTGGACGCCGATGTTTCCTAATTTTCTTCCACGTACGATATCGTCTTTGTAATGGCTGTTTCCACCGTCGATCAGAATATCGTCCCTGTCAAGCAGGCCGGAAAGCTCGCCTATTGTTTCATCAACGGGTTTTCCTGCGGGCAGCATCATCCATACGGTCCTCGGCCGTTGAAGAATAGCCGCAAGGACGCCAAGTGAATTTGCGGTGCGGGCCCCTGCCCTTCCCGCCTCGACCAATTTTTCGTCAGATCTGTCGAAGACGACCACCCTATGGCCTCCTTTTATGAGCCGTCGGGCCATATTCATCCCCATTTTTCCCAGTCCTATCATTGCGACTTGCATGCGCTAACCTCCGATATCACAGGCTTGGTGCCGTTACAGCCCTTTAATAAAACTATGGGATATTCTTTTTGATCCTGATGCCGCCCTGGACGAGAATAAGCAGAACATAAAGACCCGCAACGATATAGAAAAAAGTGCGCGGCTCCAGGCCGGGGTTAATAATCCGTCCGCGGTCGACCCCGTTGAGCTTTAATATATACGCCTCGAGGTTCGATATTTCCTCCTGGGTTAGCGAGCGCGTATCTCCCCACGCAGGCATGTGAAGGGCCGGACGCGCGCCTGAAGGCATCGCCCCGTGCTGGATAATCTTGTCGATATTGGCGGCAAATATCCTGGGGTCTGCGTTATAAAACTCGCGGCTGACAGGATTGAGTGGAGGCACAACGCCCTCATCGGACCCGGGGTTCTTCATTCCCCCCTTTCCTTCGCTCCCGTGACAGGATGCGCACTGTTCCTTATAAAGATCGGCTCCGTTTTGGGCGCCTCCTATTATGAATGCAGCCCTTCCCGTCTGCCCCTCCAGGGCCTTTTTTTCGGACGGGAGCTCAGACTGGCTCACAGAAGAAGCACCCGCCGCCTCTGCTTTCTTCACATTCGTCTCCGCGCGCCCAGACGCGGCTGTTTTCTTGTTAATGTCTGCACCGCCTGCCAGACTCGTAAGGTATGAGACAAGGTTGTTAAGGTTCTCTTGTCCCAGATTCGTAAAGGCCGGCATGATGGATTCAGGATTATGCGACTTAGGCGCCGTTATCTGCTCAATAAGCCACTGCCTGTTCTTTCCCTGAAGTG
>JBAIXS010000038.1:0-3363 GCA_037916395.1 Candidatus Sulfobium mesophilum | reverse complement strand
CCCTGGGCAAAATTGATGATCCCTGTAGCGTTGTAGATAATATTGAACCCTATCGCGACTATCGCGTAGATCGTCCCGTAGGTGATGCCTGCAACAACATACTGAGAAAGAAGTTCGATATTCATGTGGTAAGAAAGTAAGCCGGGGCCGATTGAAGCCCCGGCCGCGAGAGCCTATTTCTTCTTGGCGGTTCCTTTCCCTGCTGAAGCTTGAAGAATTTCGAATTTGCCTTTCTTGACAGTGATCATCTCAAAAGAAAATGCATCAATATGAATACCATTGTGGTCCTGTGGAGAGAAACTGAAAACTCCTCCTGTTCCGACAACACCCTTGAGGTTCTCAATAGCACTGCGTACAGCTTCCTTGTCAGTGCTTCCAGCCTTTTCAATGGCCTTTTCCAGAATAACCATGGCATCGTATGCATGGCCTCCGAAAGTGCTGGCTTCTTCCTTGTACTTTGACTCATACTCTTTTTTATATTTCAAAAGAACAGTCTTCTGGGGGTGGTCCTTCGGCAATATATCAGCTACGAGCAGACGCCCTGCAGGGAAGATAACGCCATCCGCAGCCTCGCCGGCAGCCTGGACATACTTGATGTTGCCAAAGCCGTGGCTTTGGAAGATAGGACCTTTGAATCCGAGCTGGCGGGCGTTCTTGATAACGATCGCCTGCGCAGGTTCGATTGACCAGTTAAGGATCGCCTGCGCGCCTGATGCTTTGACCTTGGTCACCTCTGCAGTGAGATCGGTTGCCGCTTTGTCATAGACTTCATTTGCAACGATCTGAATGCCGTATTCGGGAGCAAGCTTTTCGATCTGCTCCTTGCCGGCCTTTCCGAATCCGGTATTGCTCGAAAGGACACCTACCTTGGACAGCTTCATGTATTTAATCTGTTGAAATATCTTGATGACCGCGTCTCTGTCCATCTGAGGGGTCTTGAATACCCACTTTGCGACCGGGTTCACGATTACTTCAGCCGCGGCGCAGGACAGAAGTATGGTCTTGCCTTCTTCCGCGACATTCTTGATCTTCATCGTCTCTCCGCTTGTGGAAGGGCCGATTATCGCAAGTACCTTGTCCTCATCGATGAGCTGTTTTGCGAAGGAGAACGCTTTTTCGGGGCTGGCGCCGGAATCCTTTATGATCAGCTCAATCTTATGCCCCTTTATGCCGCCTTTTTTATTGATGTCTTCGACCATCATCTCCAGAGTCTTTGCCTCAGGAGCCCCGAGGAACGCCGCCGGACCGGTCACTGCGAGGATTGCGCCGACCTTGATCGTATCAGCTGCTAAGACAGGTGAAGCCGCCATCATGATGATGCACAGGATACTCGCTACGACAAAACCAACTGACTTCATGCTCTTTCCTCCTTTAGTTATTTAAATAACTGCTTTAGTGAATTATCAGGGTTTCGAAATTGAATATAATTACCGGCAAATCTGCCCTCACCCCTCTTTGTTAAAGAGGGGTATAATGCCTCCCTTTGGCAAAGGGCGGTTAGGAGGGATTTTATGAAAAATATTGTCATTATTGCGAGTCCGTTATTGTCAAAGGGCATACACGTCTTCACCCTTAAGGATCACAACACCGGCCTTCTGCAGTGCTTTAATGGCCTTTTCGAGCTCATCGAAGCGAAAGATGATAATTGCATTGCCGCCGGACCTCTGGACAAATGCGTACATATATTCTACGTTTACACCTTCGTCTTTCATGACGCTGAGAATGTGGGCGAGTCCGCCCGGGCGGTCAGGGACTTCGACCGCAATAACCTCGGTCTTTCCGACCGTAAAGCCGTTGTCCTTGAGGACTTGCTTAGCCTTTTCAGTGTCATCGACGATAAGCCTGAGTATGCCGAAATCAGTGGTGTCCGCCAGCGAAAGGGCGCGGATATTAACTCCTGACCGGGCAAGCACATCCGCCACATCGGCGAGTCTGCCGGACTTGTTTTCAAGGAAAATCGAAATCTGTTCGACCTTCATAATACCTCCTTTAAGCGGCATAAGACAAAGCGCAAAGGCCAAAAAACACGGCCTTAGCCTCGGTCCTTCAGCCTTCAGCCGAAATTATAGTTTCCTGTTATCAATGACCCTCTTTGCCTTGCCTTCACTTCTTTGGATCGTCTTTGGTTCAACAAGCTTGATCTGGCAGCTGATCCCGAGCAGGTCTTTAATCTCCCGTTCTATCTTCTTGCCCAGTTTCTCCAGCACCTTCACCTCATCGGAAAAGATGTTTTCGCTCACTTCAACCTGCACCTCGACTACGTCGAGCGACCCCTCGCGGTTAACTATGATCATATAGTGGGGTTCGACGCCCTCGATGCTCATAAGGACATGCTCAATCTGAGACGGGAACACATTGACGCCCCTTATAATCAGCATGTCGTCCGTCCTGCCCGTAATCCGCTCCATGCGGTAAAAAGTCCTGCCGCAGGAGCAGGGTTCCGCAATTAGTCTGGAGATGTCCTTCGTACGATATCTTATGACCGGGAAGGCCTCTTTCGTAAGAGTAGTAAATACAAGCTCTCCGTGCTCGCCGGGAGGAAGCGGCTCCATGGTTTTAGGATCCACGATCTCCGGCAGGAAATAATCCTCGAATATATGCAGGCCGTGTTGTTCTTCAACACACTCGCTGGCGACGCCCGGCCCCATGACCTCGCTGAGGCCGAATATATCGATAGCCTTCAGGTTCAGCCTCTTCTGTATCTCTTCACGCATGTTCTCGCTCCACGGTTCAGCGCCGAAAAGTCCGACTCGCAGCTTCAGGGACATTGGGTCCACATTCATTTCTTTCATCACATCCGCGAGGTTCAGCGCATATGAAGGCGTGCACATCAACACGGTCGAACCGAAGTCCTGCATGATCATTATTTGACGCTTCGAGTTGCCGCCGGATATGGGAATGACTGCGGCCCCCAGTCTTTCAGCGCCGTAGTGGGCGCCGAGTCCGCCGGTGAAAAGTCCGTATCCGTAAGCGTTGTGCACTACATCACCCTGGTGGGCCCCGCCGCAAGAGAGCGTCCTTGCCATCAGTTCGGCCCATGAATCGATATCCCGCTTGGTATATCCTACGACCGTAGGTTTCCCTGTAGTTCCTGAGGAAGCATGGATTCTGACGACACGCTCAAACGGCACGGCGAAAAGGCCGAATGGGTAGTTCAGTCTGAGGTCTTCCTTCGTCGTAAAGGGAAGTCTGCGGAGGTCTTTAAGGTCTTTTATATCTGAGGGTTTCACTCCCGTCTCGGCCATCTTGTTTCGATAATAGGGCACAGCTGCATAGACCCGCTCTATCTGGTGCTGAAGACGTTTCAGCTGCAGCGCCTGAAGTGCCTCTCGCGGGAGAGTCTCGAATTCTTCATTCCATATC
>JBAIXS010000037.1:0-1574 GCA_037916395.1 Candidatus Sulfobium mesophilum | reverse complement strand
GAAAACCCGGATGGCGGCGATATATCGTTTTTTGACGGGAATTCGCTTTTAAAACGCGATTTGTTGCTCAAGCGAAGAATAACCCTTGTGCTCCCGCGGACCGGTGTTTTCAATACAACGGTATACAAAAACATTGCATACGGCCTGAATATCCGGGGCATTCACCGCCAAGAGATAGACAAGAAAGTCAATACCGCCCTCGCCTTTGTCGGCCTAGAACATAAAAAAAACCAACGCGCCCTTACCCTCTCGAGCGGTGAAACTCAGCGCCTCGGAATTGCCCGGGCCCTTGCGATCGAGCCTGAATTTCTCTTCCTCGATGAGCCAACAGCTTCAGTGGATGAGGAAAACACTGGAATCATCGAATCCATAATCAGAACAATGAAAGCCAGCGGCCGGTCCACGGTCATCATGACCACTCATGACCGCGAACAGGCAGAGCGTCTGGCGGACGTGCTGCTGCTGATAAAAGAGGGAACAATCTCGGAGATAGCACAGAACGGGCAGTAGTTCTGCGTCCTCGAAGAAAGATTAATTCGTATCTGCGGACGGATGGATCTTTTTATCGATAGGCGGATTTGTCGCCGATATC
This sequence comes from Candidatus Sulfobium mesophilum, assembly GCA_037916395.1. GTDB lineage: Bacteria > Nitrospirota > Thermodesulfovibrionia > Thermodesulfovibrionales > UBA6898 > Sulfobium > Sulfobium mesophilum_A. The sequence continues at coordinate 982 of JBAIXS010000037.1, read as the reverse complement.
GTAGGCAATGGGCATAAATACTTTTCGGAGAGTAAAGATGACAAGCATCACAGCGATAAGTATCAAACCATACGATGCGCCACCGCCGGTGAGGCTGCTGCTCGAAACCAGCAGGAGGTAAAGTGGCATGATCATGGCGAGGAGATAACCCTCAAAGAGCTTGAAACAGAAAGCCTCCTTCGCGGTCACGAATCCCAAACAACCCGAAAGTGGCATCAAGAGCAACAGGCTATAAGTCTTGTGCAGGAGCACGTCCGACAGCGACCCATTTCCCATAACGAGAAGTGCCACAAGACAGCCAAGGCTGATGTAATACAAATTCTTCAGGTACTTCTTGAACTGGCCCACGTAAAGATGAATAAAGAATACAGTCATCCCGACCGACGCATAAAGACCATAAAGCAGGATATCCGCTGCCGAACTGACGGGTGTGGCGTTGTAATTTGACAATGCTTTCCTCAGGAGAAATGCAATATCGGCTATAACGACAGCTGATAGGACTATCCCCGCACGATAGAGCACAACCGTTATTTTATCTTCCCTGGTAAGGGGTTGAAATTCCAGTTTTTCGCCCATTGGTCATCTTCTCCCTATAAATAGAACTTATTCCCCTGCATCTCCTGTATGTGTAGCGAGGGCGAGGTATCACTCTTTTTTCTTTTTTTTCCAGAAAGCCAGGTCGCTCATCATGAGCATGAAAAGTTCGCGAGGCGTCATTTTTGACGTTTCCTTACACCTACAGGTATCTTCATTGCCTGCTGCCTGATTCTCCAAGGTATTTTTCTCTTTCCCCGCTTCGTCTGAAGAAATGGTTTTCGGGTAACGTATGATCATTTAAATTACCTCTTTTTTATTTTACATCTTCTGACAAAAATATGCCACCTATCATCTTGACATGCCCCATATCAACCATTATATTGTCATGGATGGAAATTGTTTATTTTCGTCATGACTGGCTCGTCTCCCTTGAATACTTGTCTTT
>JBAIXS010000036.1:0-8339 GCA_037916395.1 Candidatus Sulfobium mesophilum | reverse complement strand
CTCTTTCGCACCGCGAGGAAAAGGTACTGAGAATGAGGTTCGGCATAGGGGTCGACAGGGACCATACTCTCGAAGAGGTTGGGAAGCGGCTTTCAATAACGCGCGAAAGAGTCAGGCAGATCGAGGTGCAGGCGATGAGGAAACTCAGGCAGCCCGGCAGACTCAATACGCTAAAGTCCCTGGCTGTCATCTGAAAGTTGAAGGGTAAAGGTTAAAGGTCAAAGGCTAGAGGCCAGAGGTTAAAGGTCAGAGGTTAAAGGCTTCTGTCTTTTGCCTAATGCCTTACGCCTTACACCTTTTGCCTTGTGCCCACCGGCGCTAAAGGTTAAAGGCCAGAGGTTGAAGGGTTAAGGCTGAAGGTTTCTGCCTTTGACCTCAAGCCTTATACCTTGTGCCGCCTTATACCTGTGCCTTATTCTTCATTATTGTATTTACTTCCGCTATTATATTAATCTTTTAGGGAAGCGTATGCATGGTGACTTGCATGTATAAGGAATATTTCGGCCTGAAAGAGTCCCCCTTTTCAATAGCTCCTGATCCCCGCTACCTTTACATGAGCGAGGGGCATTGCGAGGCGCTTGCCCACCTCCGGTACGGTCTTCGGGGGGACGGTGGGTTCGTCCTTCTGACAGGAGAAGTGGGGACGGGGAAGACAACTGTATGCAGATGCCTGCTGGGAGAGGTCCCGGATAACCTGAACGTTGCGTTCATACTTAACCCCAGGGTTACCGTTGTCGAGCTTCTGTCAGGTATATGCGACGAGTTGGGTATCGCGTATCCTGAGGGCAATCTCAGCGTGAAGGTCTTCGCCGACAGGATCAACGAGTTTCTGATCCAGTCCCACGCAAAAGGAAGGCGAACTCTGCTTATCATAGAGGAGGCGCAGAACCTCAGCTTTGATGTTCTTGAGCAGCTGCGTCTGCTGACGAATCTCGAGACGAACGAGCGCAAACTCATGCAGATCATCATGGTGGGGCAGCCTGAACTCAGGGACATACTTCAGCGTGCTGAACTGAGACAACTAGAGCAGCGGATCACGGCAAGATATCACCTTGGCCCGCTTTCGGGTGAAGAAGTGGTCAACTATGTGTCTCATCGTTTATCCGTCGGCGGCCGGGAGGTGGAGTTGTTCCAGCCATCCTCCTTAAGGAAGCTCTTCCGTCTTACAGGAGGAATACCACGGCTTATCAATGTCATCTGTGACAGAGCCCTCCTTGGCGCCTATGTCCAGGGGAAAGACAGGGTCGATAGAGCGACGCTTACCATGGCCTCCCGTGAGGTCTTCGGAAAAACAAAACGGGCGTTGCCGATAACAGGACGTGAAAGGCTGCTTGCCGGCGTGATAATCATCCTGATGGCGATTGCCTTGCCTGCGGTCTATTATTATCTTAGATATTCACACTCAGGGGGCGCTTCCATAGTAATGGATCAGCCTCATCCGAATGTACCAGCATCAGAAACTCCTCGTCTGGATACCCTTTGGTGGTTCGACAGCAGGTCTCCGCTCTGGCATGGACCGAAGTGGCAGGACGCGAGTGCACGCTACGAAGAGAGGTGGACGGTACAAAGGCCGCTTCAGGGACCGCCTGATGAAAACAAAGAGGCACAGGGACAAAATAATGCTCCTTCGTCCGGCGGTTTCTCCGTTAAAAACAAAGGCTCGGCAGAGGATTAGAGATGTCCTATATACTTGAGGCACTTAAGAGACTTGAAGAAAAGCGGCTGCTGGAGTCAGGCCCTCACCATCTGTCGCCCGGACATTCTTTCCCACAAAGAAAGAGGGTATATTTTCAGTGGCGGTATTTCATCTTCTTTGCGCTTCTTCTGAATGCCGGAATTCTTCTGTGGTGGGCCGGGCCGTGGCAGTCCAAGAAGAGCGTGGCCCCCCGGACCTTTGAAGTTTCCCGGGATGAGACAATCGGCGGGCAGAATGAAATCGTGAATGACACCACGGACGAGGGTTCAGGCCCTCGCATGCCGCAGCGCATCATAAAAACAGGCCACGCAGCGGGTCCCCGACCAGAGGAAAATGCTTCATCTCCCATTTTTCGGGAGCGTCCCGGCGCGGAAGATACAGCGGGCCATGACGGCAAAATTATAGAGATGAGTGAGCTGCCATTATCGATCAGACAGAAGCTGCCGGACCTGAGTATCTCCGGCCATTTTTATGAAAGCAGCTCTTCCTCCCGCATCATTACGGTCGGAGGAAGAACTCTCCATGAAGGCGCCTCTGTTGCGCCCGGCATCAAGCTGGAACGGATTACGTCTGACGGAGCGATCTTTTCCTCTGACGGGTACCGTTTTCACAAAAGTGTTTTTTAGGCGGGCGAGTTTTATTCTCGGGGCCCGGGGGGGATTTTGGGAAAAATGTGGCAGATCCGCGGTCAATGGTATAAAATGTTCTTGACCAAACCGGCGCAGGGCTGCCAGAACAGCCTGGTTTTCACCTATAGTCTATAAATATTGGGAAGAGGAATAAGATGCATATCGTAATGGTGACGGCGGAATGTGCACCCGCCGCCAAGGTGGGCGGACTCGCCGATGTTGTTTACGGGCTCACACATGAACTTGAGATACGGGGCAACGATGTAGAGATCATCCTGCCGAAATATGACTGCATGCGCTATGATCAGATTTATGGTCTGCAAAAGATTCTTAATGACCTCTGGGTTCCTTTCTATGACGGTTCGGTGCACTGCTCGGTTTTTTTCGGATTTGTCCACGGCAGGAAGTGTTTCTTTGTAGAACCTCATTCCGAAAGGAACTTCTTCAACAGGGGAGTCTATTACGGCCATCAGGACGACCCGGAGAGATTTGCTTTTTTCAGCAGGGCGGCCCTGGAGTTTATGCTAAAGACGGGAAAGCATCCCGACGTAATTCATTGTCATGACTGGCAGACCGGCATCGTGCCTGTACTGCTGTTCGATATATATAAGAACCTTGGCATGACTCATCCGCGCGTCTGCTATACGCTTCACAATCTTAAGCATCAGGGCGTGACAGGGGGATTCATACTGAATGCCGCGGGGCTCGGCAGGGCTGAATATTACTTTCATCATGACAGGCTCAGGGACAATTTCAACCACTCTGCAATAAATCTCATGAAGGCAGGCATTGTTTATTCAAATTTTGTGACTACTGTCTCACCCAGTTATGCGTGGGAGATTCAAAATACCCCTCTGTCCTACGGTCTGGGGCAGACCCTGCACACACATGCGCAGAAATTTGGAGGCGTTCTCAACGGCGTTGACTATGATGTATGGAATCCGGCCGTAGACAGGCACATCCCTCACCGCTATGCCGTCGATACAATTGAGGGAAAGTATAAAAATAAGGAGGCCCTGCGCCACAGGTTGCTTCTAAGGCAGGATTATAAACCTATTGTGGCCTATGTAGGCAGGCTGGACCATCAGAAAGGGGTGGACCTTATCAGGGACTCGATCTTCTATTCACTGGCAAACGGTTGTCAGTTTGTCCTTTTGGGGTCGGCTCCTGATCACAGCATCAACAACTACTTCCTGAATCTGAAGCGACAGCTGAATTACAACCCTGATTGTCACCTCGAAATCGGCTTCGACGAGGAACTTTCTCATCTTATCTATGCCGGTGCCGATATGGTGGTGCTGCCGAGTTTATTCGAACCCTGCGGTCTGACCCAGATGATCTCGCTGAAATACGGGACCGTTCCTGTCGTGAGAGCCACCGGGGGGTTAAAAGACACTGTCTTTGACGCGAATTACTCATCGAGGCCTTACCATGAGAGAAACGGCTACGTTTTTAATGACTTCAATTTCAAAGGGCTGGAGTCGGCGCTTCACAGAGCCATAGGAATGTGGTACTCTTATCCGCAGTATTTCAGGGAGATCATGATAAACGGCATGAGATATGACTTTTCCTGGAACCATCCGGGCGGGCACTACCTCAACATTTATGAGTATATCAGGGACAAGTAAGGCCCGATAAGTTATCGCATAAAACCTGAGGTCCGGATGTGCAGGAGATGAAGATTATATGCTGCCCGTGAAGCGAAGGAGGATTGCCTGGATAACTGTTTTTCTTGTTGTCGCAGTCCTTTCTAACTGTCTTATTAAGTCGGCTGCCCACGCCGAAGAAGCAATCAGGATAGGGGGTGTCGGCGGCGCATTAGGGACGATTCGGATACTGGCCGCAGCCTTCGAGAAGTCACATCCCGGAATAAAAGTCGTTGTACTTTCAAGCATTGGGACGAAGGGCGCCCTCAAGGCACTGCCTGACGGTGCGATAGATATCGGTCTTCTCGGCTTGTCTAAAGGGGACGAAAAAATTGTATCGGGTGCAACCGTGACCGAATATGCCAGGACCCCTCTTATTTTTGTTTCCAGAGGGGAAACAGGCAAAAAAGGTCTCACCACCAGGGAACTTCCAATGATCTATCGCGGAGACATTCAGAGTTGGCCAGACGGTGAACGGATTCGCGCTATATTGCGTCGCCCCGATGACACCGACAATATTATTCTAAAAAACTTTTCGCCGGACATAAAAACGGCGCTTGACATGGCATTATCCCGTAGAGGGCTTGTGTTTGCTGTCACCGATCAGGACAATCTGGACATTATCGAAAAAACGCCAGGCGCATTCGGGTACACTACGCTGTCGCAGGTGATATCCGAAAAGCGGCGGGTGAAAGTTTTCTCCCTTGACGGCGTTGTCCCCAGTGTCAAGACGCTTTCCGATGGCAGCTATCCCCTCTACAAATCTCTCTGCATGCTGACGAAACAGGCACCTGCCTCAAGGGTTATGAAGTTCATTAGTTTTGTCATGTCTGAAGAGGGTGCAAGGATATTAAGGGAAAACGGGAACATGGTTATCAGAAACAGGTAAATATTATATATGACGCGTCAGGCCGCATATATCAGCAGAATGCTTACGTGGGTGGTCGCGATCATTTTTGGCATGATCGTTATCGTCTTCCCGGCGGGGTACTTCCTGATCTCCTATGAAAACATAGCCGGTAACCTCGAAGCACTGGCCGAGGACGTTGCCCTGGAACTTTCGCAGGTGATAACGGAAAATCCTGATGTCTGGGAATACCAGCAGATACGGTACGCCGGGTACCTGTCGCAGCGCACGTGGAAAGGTCATGAAGAGTCCAGACGTATCCTTGACAGAGAGGGCAAGATTGTCGCAGAGAAATCAGACCGGCCGAATCCGCCGTTGATTATGCGCTCAGCGCCATTATATGACTCCGGTAAAGTGGTAGGCAGTCTGGAGATCTACCGCTCCATGCGGCCACTGATTGAACGGACCATCGTCATCTCAGCGATTGTCTTCCCTCTCTGCCTGGGGGCCTTTTTTCTTGTGTATATGCTCCCTCTTAAGGCCATAAAGGATTCGGAGAAGTCGTTGAGAGCGAGCGAGGCAAAATTCCGCAAGCTTTCACAGGAATTTACTACTACTCTTAATGCCACTTCCGACGCATTCTTTCTGGTGTCACGTGACTTGAAGGTGATATGGACTAATGAGGGCGCTCTAGAGTTGCTCGGACAAGGGAATGCCCCCGATCTTACGGGACGGTATTGTTATGAATTGATGCATCAACGTTCCAGTCCCTGCCCGGACTGTTATCTAAACAGTGCCTTTACTTCCGGCAATCCCGGCAGTTTTACTTATTCGCTCCCCGGTGGGAAGCTTCTTGAAGCCCGCGCCTTTCCGATAAGAGAGGAAGACGGCAGTATCCGTAACGCCCTTGCGGTCATGACCGACGTTACTGAAAAGTCCACACTCCAGGCCGAGGCCATGAGGGCCGGCCACCTCGCGTCTCTTGGAGAACTTGCCGCAGGGATCGCCCACGAGATTAATAACCCTATCAACGGCGTTATTAACTATGCACAGTTGCTGTTGAACTGGAGCCCGGAAGGAAGCAGGGAAAAGGAGATAGCCGGGAGGATAATAAAGGAGGGCCACAGGATAGCACGGATCGTCAGAGGACTTCTCTCTTTTGCCCGGGAGCGGAAGAAGGAGAAGTTTGCTGTGAGTCTTCGAGAAATTCTTGACGACACGGTGATGATGACGGCCGCTCAGCTAAAGAGCAATGGGATCAGCATGAATATAGCTATCCCCGAAACGATTGCGCAGATAATCGCAGACCCTCAGCAGATCCAGCAGGTTTTTCTGAACATAATCAGCAATGCCCGCTACGCGCTTACACATTCAAAAAAACACGAGGACAAGGCTCTTTCGATATCATGTGAAAATATTGCCGCGGATGGGACTTCTTATGTGAGGACGACTTTTTATGATCGGGGGCCCGGCATTCCTGCTGACATACTGGAGAAGGTTATGAACCCGTTTTTTTCTACTAAACCCAGCGGACAGGGGACGGGCCTAGGACTGAGCATCAGCCATAACATTGTTAAAGACCATGGGGGAAGGATGATGATCGAAAGCGAAGAAGGCGTATATACACGAGTCATTATAGACCTTCCGGCAAGGAGGGATGGTGAAGAATAAGCATAGGATCCTTGTCGTCGATGACGAGGAGAGTATCAGATTTACCCTCGAATGCTTTCTTACCGAGGAGGGGTATGAGGTTGTTACCGCAAAGAGCTACAGCGAAGCGAAAGAGATAATAGATACGGGCGCATTCGACATGATATATGCCGACATAATTTTGGGCGGCGGCAAGACTGGGCTGGACGTTATCCGGGAAGCAAGGGAAAAGGGCATAACGGGCCCGGTCGTCATCATCACAGGCGCTCCCACTGTCGAGACAGCTGTCGAGGCAGCCCGTCTGGGGGTCTTTGATTATATCCCGAAACCTGTTCTATGGGAGACCCTGATCCAGACGACGAAGGCCGCTCTTGAAGGTGCAGACCCTTACCGGTAGGGTATTCCGTCCTCTCATTATGTACTGACCTAACTTGTGTTTTTCCCGTCTTGCAGCAGCCGCGTCAGGCCCTGCATAAGTTGAAGCGGGGTGGGAGGACAGCCATGAATTACCGCATCAACAGGGATCACGTTATGAATACCTCCTAAAGAGGCGTAGCTTTCGCCGAAGATTCCGCCGTCGCAGCCGCAGTCTCCCACAGCTACAACGAGCTTCGGGGGAGGGGTTGCAACGTAAGTCCTTCGAAGGGCGATCTCCATATTCCTTGTGACCGGTCCGGTGACAAGGAGCATGTCGGCAAACCGTGGTGAAGCAGTGAAATGAATGCCGTATTTTTCGCAATTGTAGATGGCGTTATTGATGGCATGAATTTCGAGCTCGCAGCCGTTGCATGAGCCGGCATCTACCTGCCGAACGGTAATGCTCCTTCTGAAGCGCTTCATGATCGCCTCTTCCAGTTTAAGACCGACTATTTCGATCTCCTTCACCTCACGCGGGGGCAGTGGTTCTGTTACTATGCCGGTGCGGAATATCTGCTTGAGAATCCTAATCATAGATCATGTCCCGAGTAAGACTGATTAAAGCTCTTGTTGCAGAGCGGGAAGTCGGGGACTATGTTTCCGTGTATCGCCCTTTCGAGTCCGAGCCAGTTGACACTGGAGGGGTCCCTGACCATGCAGCGGTTGACCTCTCCGCTGGGGCCTGACTGCAGCCAATAGATGATCTCCCCGCGCCAGCCTTCAACCGCGGCAAAACCTGCCTTATCAGCAGGAGGCGCAGCTACGGGGACATGTATTTCGCCGGGCGGAAGGTTTTCAAGTATCCAGCGGATGATCCTTATCGACTCACGTATCTCCTGGACCCTCACCCATGCCCTTGCATGGACATCCCCCGAGATCATTACAGGAACGTCAAGTTCCAGCCTGTCAGATTGGTCGTAGGGCGGAAAGGGGTTGAAGATGCGGCAGTCGAGGTTCAGACCGCTTGCCCTGGCCACTATTCCCACCGCGCATATCTCTCTCGCCCTCTTAGGCTTAAGCATCCCGGTGTTTCTCACCCTGTCTTCGAGGGAGGGGTTTTCTTCGTAAATGACAACGAGTTTCTCGAAGTCTTTCGAAAGACGCTCAAGCTCAGCAATTATCTCATCCCTCCCGTTTGTATCGATATCGACCGCCACGCCTCCCGGGATTACCCGATCCATGATGAACCTGTGCCCGAAGAGCTTGTGGTTTGTGCGAAGCATCATCTCCTTAAGCCTCATCATCTGGTAAAGCATGAAGGCGAAGGCCGCGTCGTTACAGATGGCGCCTATGTCACCGAGATGGTTGGCGATCCGCTCCCTTTCGAGGAAAAGCGCCCTGAGCCAGTGTGCCCTTTCAGGCGGATTAGATCCCGTCAGGGATTCCAAAGCCATGCAGTAAGAAAGACTGTGAGCAACGGTAGTGTCTCCTGAGACCCTGCCGGCAAGCCTGAA
>JBAIXS010000035.1:0-5805 GCA_037916395.1 Candidatus Sulfobium mesophilum | reverse complement strand
AAGAGAGCCCGCTGTCAGCAGGAGACAATTTCTCCTTAGGACCGCAGCAGCCTGCGGCCTGGCGGCAACTGCAGGCGTTTGGGGATATGTCTTTTACAGTAAAGAGCCGGTCAGAAGTAGCAACGGGAATATACTCACTTTCAAGGACTTCCGGACCGAAGAGAAGACAGTCTATCCCAAGCTTGCGGTAGTCCATGGCCAGGATGCACAGAAGATGGTGCGGGCTGCTATCGAAAAAATAGGCGGCATGAGCCGCTTCGTGAAACCGGGCGATAAGGTCTTGCTAAAGCCTAATGCGGCATGGGACAGACAGCCGGAGCAGGCTGCCAACACCAATCCCGCGGTGGTTTCGGCAGTGGTTAAGTTATGTCTTGAGGCGCGGGCATCAGAGGTCTGGGTGACAGACATTTCGGTCAATGACCCTTACAGATGTTTCGCCCGTTCGGGGATCGAGGATGCGGTGAAGAGGGCAGGCGGAAAGATCAGGTTTACTACGGAAAGCGACTTTGTCTTCACCGACCTGAAGAGCGAATCCCTCAAAGTGTGGCCCGTGAGCTCATTCTACCACCAGGCCGACAAGCTCATCAATCTGCCAGTCGTTAAACACCATTCACTGAGTAAATGCACAATGGCAATGAAAAACCTTTATGGGTCGCTTGGTGGACAGAGGAATCGCCTCCATCAGGACATCAACACCTCTATCGCCGACCTTGCCTCAGCGATAAAACCGACACTCACTGTCATGGATGCAACGAGGGTTCTTAAGAGAAACGGTCCGACCGGCGGCAACCTCTCGGACGTCTCTATTGAAAACACGGTTATCGTCGGAGTGGACATCGTCGCAATTGAGTCTTATGGACTGAGGTTTCTCGATTTGAAGGTCGAGGATATTCCTTTCATCCTCATGGCGGAAAAGAGGGGCATCGGGATTTCCGACTGGAAATCCCTGAACATTGCCGAAATGAACGTATGATCCGTAATATCCTGTCCCTGCGAAATGTCAGAAGAATCTACGCCGTTTTTTTCATGGCGCTTTTCATAACTCTTCTTTGGCTGACGAGCTTCAAGCGCATAAAGGGCTACGAGACCCCGCTTTTTCTGGAGCTCGATCCCCTGGCTGCCATCGCCTCTTTTCTGACCAGCTGGACGATCTATAAGGGGCTTGTCTTTTCGCTCTTTATCATTATCGGCACACTTTTTTTCGGCCGCTTCTTCTGCTCATGGGTCTGTCCGATGGGCATTATCAACCAGGTTGCAGGAAGCATCTTTATGAGGCTGAGAGCGGCAGATGCTGTTGCGCTTAATTCCTATCGCACGCTCTACCGCCTCAAATATTATTTACTTGCACTATTTCTCGCCTTGGCTGCCTTCGGATCGTTACAGAGCGGATTGCTCGACCCGATTCCATTTATCACGAGGTCATTTGTTATCTCGGTATTTCCCGCGATCAACCACAGCCGGGGCTGGCTTTATTTGAAACAGCCACTTTTTAATGGCGGGACTTTGCTGGGACTCATCTTCCTTGCTGTCATCTTTGCCAACAGATTTCTGCCGCGCCTCTGGTGCCGAGCCGTCTGTCCCCTGGGCGCCCTTCTCGGACTGCTTGCCGTGCGGCCTCTTCTTAGGATATGGCGTGACGTCGACCTCTGCACCGACTGCAAAAAATGCCTCGGCCACTGTCACGGCGGATGTGATCCGCACGCCGCCCTTCGTGTTACCGAATGTCACCTCTGCATGAACTGTATCGAAGACTGTCCTGAGGACGCGATCCATTACGGTCTGTCAAAGCCTTCAAGTTCAGTCCAGATGCCGCTTGATATAAGCCGGCGCAGGCTGGTCGAAAGCGCTCTCGCGGGGGCGGTTCTGTTGCCTATGATGCGAAGCACCATCACCTCCAAAACTTCACCGCAGCATCGCGTAATCAGGCCTCCTGGCTCTATCGCCGAAGAGGACTTTCTGCGACGTTGCATAAAGTGCGGGGAATGCATGAAGGTCTGCCCGACCAATGCTATCCAGCCTTCTTTACTGGAAGCGGGATTCGAGGGGATCTGGACACCGGTCCTGATCAACAGGATCGGCTACTGCGAGTATAACTGTGTGCTCTGCAGCCGCGTATGTCCGACCGGCGCCATCGTCTCTCTGACTGTTGATAAAAAACTCGGCAAGGGTGGCGGACACAAACCTGTCAAGATCGGCACCGCCTTTTACGACCGCGGAAGGTGCTTGCCCTGGGCGATGAATATCGACTGCATAGTCTGCGAAGAGGTCTGCCCCACGTCTCCGAAGGCTATCTGGTTTAAAACCTTTGAGGTGGAGCTTCGCGACGGAACGACTAAAATACTTAAGCGCCCCTATGTAGACCCTAATCTTTGCATCGGCTGCGGCATATGTGAAAATAAATGTCCTATCCGCGACCAGGCTGCAGTGCGCGTTACCTCTATAGGAGAGACGCGCTCATCAACAAACCAGATGATTCTTAAGTCCTAAAAAAACGACCTCCCAATTTGGATCAGGTTTCTTAAATTCAGTCTTTATCGCACTATTTTTCTCTTTGCCTGTTTATTATCTTTAAACTTATCATAGAAATAGACTTGACAAGACATTACTAAAGATACATAATAGGATCAATATAAGAAAGGGCGGATAACATGGCTCCTCAGGTAAAAGACTATTACGAAGTACTGGGCATTGACAAAAAGGCCTCTCAAGATGAAATAAAGAAGGCTTATCGCAGACTTGCGCGCAAATATCACCCTGACCTAAACCCGGGCGACAAGTCAGCCGAACAGAAATTCAAAGAACTAAACGAAGCCTATGAAGTCCTTGGAGACGAAAAAAAACGCGCTGAATACGACCAATACGGACGTTCTCCTTTTGAAGGCGGCGGGCCCGGATTTGACTATAGGGCATATACCTCTGCGGACAGGTTTGATTTTGGCGGCTTCGGAGATATCTTTTCGGACTTGTTCGGAGCAGGCGGCAGGCCGGGCGGGGCAGCCGAACTAAAAGGTCCTGATCTTGTTATGGGTCTTGAACTCTCCCTTGAAGAGGCATTTACAGGGGTAACCAAATCCATATCTTTTGCGAGGGAAATGCAATGCTCTGCCTGCGGAGGTTCAGGCGGAGAGAGCTTCCAGCAATGCGACAGCTGTAGCGGGACCGGAAAGGTCCAGGCTTCCAAGGGTTTTTTCAAGATGTCTCAGTATTGCACAGCTTGCGGCGGCTCCGGACGAAGGCCTGCTAAGGTATGCAAGGCATGCGGAGGCCGCGGGAAGACCACACGCCATGAATCTATAAAGGTAAAGATACCGGCAGGCGCCGATACTGGTTCAAGAGTGAGGGTGAAGGGAATGGGCGGCGCCCCGCAGGGCAGGGGTCCTTCCGGCGATCTCCAGATAGAGATAACAGTGCGGGAACATCCGCTCTTTAAGAGACAGGGCGACAATATTTATGTTGAAGTTCCTGTTACATTTGGGGAAGCGGCGCTCGGGGCAAAAATAGAAGTGCCGACGCTAGACGGTGTCTCAGCCATGACTCTGCCCGCGGGGACACAGGGCGGACAGAAATTCAAGCTGTCAGGGAAAGGGTTCCCCTCAACTCATACGGGAAAAAGAGGGGACCAGTACGTCACCATCAAGGTCTCTGTTCCCAAGAACGTCACTGACAGGGCCAGACATGCGATACAGGAAATAGAGTCGCTATACAGAGAATCACCGCGGAAGGGTATGGTGCAGAACCATGGATAAGAAGAACAGCGCAAGGCCTCTGTACCTTATCAGTGTTGTGTCAGAGATGCTGAGGGTTCACCCCCAGACATTAAGGCTATATGAAAAAGAGGGGCTCATCACCCCTCGCAGGACGGGAAAGCAAAGGCTTTATTCCGAAGACGACGTGGAAAGGCTTAATTTCATCTTGCAGCTCACGAGAGAGCTTGGCGTAAACAAGGCAGGAGTCGATATTATTCTCAGGATGCGGCGCAGGATGGAGGTCATGCAGGAGGAGATGGAGGAGATGATGGGTCAGCTTGAGGAGGAGATGAGAAGAGATTTTAGAGAAAGGCTTAAGAGGGCATTGAGGGAAGAGTAAGGAGGTTTCATGGATAAATTTACCGTAAAGAGCCAGGAGGCTATACAGAACGCTCAGAGGCTTGCTGAAAGGAAAGGCCATCAGCAGATAGACGTCGAACATCTCATGTGGGTGCTGCTCGATGATTCTGAAGGCGTCTCATCTCACATACTGAAGCGCCTTGAAATAAACACTGAAGCGCTTAAGAAAGACGTAGAAGAGATAATTGACAGGATGCCCAAGGTTGTAGGCGCAACGCCCATCGGACAGATCTATATCTCTCCCAGGCTGAAGAATGTCTTTGAGATTGCCGAGAAAGAGGCAGGGCATCTCAAGGATGAATATGTCAGCGTCGAACACCTTCTTCTGGGAATCCTCTCGGAAGGCGGGCCTTCTTCGGATCTTCTTAAGAGATACGGGGCGGATACGACAAAAATACTGACAGCCATGAGGGAGATAAGGGGCACCCAGAGGGTGACCGATCAAAACCCGGAGGAAAAGTATCAGGCGCTTAAACGCTACAGTAAGGACCTGACGGAACTGGCTGCAAAAGGTAAACTTGACCCCGTTATCGGAAGGGATGAAGAGATACGAAGAGTCATACAGGTTCTCTCCAGAAGGACAAAGAATAACCCCGTTCTTATAGGAGACCCCGGTGTAGGGAAAACTGCAATTGCGGAGGGCCTCGCACAAAGGATCGTTGCCGGTGATGTGCCGGAAACCCTTAAGGAAAAGAAGGTAGTATCACTTGATATGGGGGCCCTCGTGGCAGGTTCGAAGTTCAGGGGTGAGTTTGAAGACAGGCTGAAGGCTGTCCTCAAGGAAATAGAGGAAGCAGCCGGCAAGGTAATCCTTTTCATAGACGAGCTTCATACGCTGGTCGGCGCAGGAGCGGCAGAGGGGGCGATTGACGCCTCCAACATGCTTAAACCTGCGCTGGCAAGGGGAGATCTCAGGTGTGTAGGCGCTACGACAGTGGCCGAATACAGGAAATATATCGAAAAGGACAAGGCCCTTGAAAGACGGTTCCAGCCGGTATTGATAAAGGAACCATCCGTCGAAGACACGATCTCAATCCTTCGCGGGCTTAAGGAGAGGTACGAGGTCCATCACGGCGTAAAAATTAAAGACGCAGCCCTTATTTCAGCAGCTCTGCTTTCTCATCGTTATATCACAGACCGCTTTCTGCCTGACAAGGCGATAGATCTGATAGATGAGGCAGCGTCCAAGCTCCGGATGGAGATAGACAGCATGCCTCTGGAGCTTGATGAAATCGAAAGGAAACTCAGGCAGTTAGAGATAGAAAAACAGGCAGTGATGAAGGAAGACACCGGAGAATCGAGGGACAAACTCGAGAAGCTCAAACGGGAGATGTCGGAGCTTCAGTCGAGACGGGATGCTCTGAGAGCGCAGTGGCTATCCGAAAAAGAGATCATCGCAAAAATCCGTGACATCAAGGAAGAGATTGAAAAGACAAAGATAGAGTCTGAAAAAGCCGAGCGTGAGGGTGACCTAGCAAAGGCTGCCGAGCTGAAATACGGCAGGCTGCTTGAGCTTCAGAAATCTCTCGAGGGAGAAAACAGGCATCTGGCAGACACCCAGCTGAAGAGGAAGATGCTCAAGGAAGAAGTGGACGAAGAAGACATCGCACAGGTCGTATCGAAGTGGACTGGAATCCCTGTATCGAGGATGCTGGAAGGCGAGGTTCAGAAGCTTCTTAATATGGACGAGCGGATCAGG
>JBAIXS010000034.1:0-7061 GCA_037916395.1 Candidatus Sulfobium mesophilum | reverse complement strand
ACAAGGCCAATTTGGATGATTTTTTGAAATGGGATTCGCTCCATCTTAGCGGCATTGAAATTAAAACCGAACCCCTCCTTGTAGTGATCAGTGAGGTGGCCCTCGCTGATTTCTATTCGCGTCTGATCATAAACAAAGACGGCAGCCTCAACGTTCAGGGTATTGCAACTGAACAGGAACAGGCTCAGCCTCAGCCCCGGCCGGCCGAAGTGCAAGAAGCGGCAGTCAAAAAAGAGGTGGCCGCCGCCCAGCAGGCGCCTGCCAACAAAAAGCTGGTGCAGGTCGGGACAGTAACGCTTCAGGGAGGAACAATCAACTTTACTGACCACCACATAGAGCCCAACTACACCGCCAACCTCGTCGAGATCGGAGGCAGAGTCACCGGCCTCACCTCGGAGGAAGACAAATTTGCTGACGTAGACCTTAAGGGTAAGCTCGATAACTATGCGCCGCTTGAGATCACGGGGAAAATCAATCCGCTCAGGGATGACCTTTATGTTGACCTCAAGGCTGATTTCAGGGACATGGACCTCAGCCCGGTCACCCCCTACTCGGGAAGGTACATAGGTTATACGATCCAGAAGGGTAATCTCTCGCTTCAGCTTAAATACCTTATTGTCAAAAACAAGCTGGATTCGCAGAACAATGTATTCCTCGACCAGTTTACCCTGGGTGAAAAGGTCGAGAGCCCGGAGGCGACCAAACTGCCGGTTAAGCTTGCGATAGCGCTCCTTAAGAACCGGAAGGGAGAAATTAAACTGGATATCCCGGTCAGCGGTTATATCAACGATCCGAAATTCAGTCTCGGCAGAATCATTATCAAGATTCTGGTGAATCTGCTCGTCAAGGCTGCCACTTCTCCCTTTGCCCTTTTAGGAGCGCTTTTCGGCGGCGGCCAGGAACTGAGCTACGTCGAGTTCGACTACGGCATTGCCACGATCAAGGATTCGGAGACGAAGAAGCTCGAAACACTTTTGAAGGCGCTTGCCGACCGGCCTGCCCTGAAGCTGGAGATCGAGGGCCATGTGGATCCCGAAAAAGACCGGGAGGGGCTCAGGCAGTATATCTTTAACAAAAAAATCAAGGCGCAAAAGCTTAAAGACATGGTCAAAAAGGGGCAGCAGCCGGTTCCGGTTGACGATATAAAGGTTGAACCAGCGGAGTATCCTGTGTATCTGAAGAAGGCCTATAAGGAAGAGAAGTTTCCGAAGCCGCGCAATATCATCGGCATCGCCAAGGATCTTCCGGTCCCTGAGATGGAGAAACTGATGCTGACCCATATCGAGGTCAAAGAGCAGGACCTCCGGACTCTTGCGTCACAGCGGGCGCTCGTGGTGAAAGAACGCCTGGTACAGTCCGAGCAGGTCGAAAGTGACCGGATGTTCCTTGTTGAGCCGAAGACACTTGCCCCCGAGCAAAAGGAAAATCTCAGGCAGAGCAGGGTGGATTTCCGGCTTAAGTGATATCTTGAGAAAGGGGTGCGCGCATTTGACGATTACTTGGAATTCATGACGACGGGATTCACCAACGGAAAAGTCTCCATTTGCGCAGAGACGGTATTCTCTCACATTCTCACTATGCAAAAATGGATCTGACGGGTCAGCCGAAAAATTCACCCTTTCCGGGTGAACGCAGCCATCGCAAAGTTTATAAGGACGGAGCTTTAAATAGGACCGTTTCTGGAATGAATGGAGGAAAACGTAGATGAAGACGACAATCTCCGTCACACGGGATATTACCCATACAACGCTGGCGGTGCTTTTCATCAGCATGCTCGCTGCGGCAAGCTTCTGGATTTTGCGGCCTTTCATGATATCGGTTTTATGGGCGCTGCTGATTGTAGTTGCCACATGGCCGCTCCTTCTAAAGCTCCAGAAGCGGGCTTCACATCGGCGGGGTGTAGCGGTGGCTGTAATGACCATTGCGCTTTTGCTTATAGTTTTTGTGCCATTGACGCTGGCGGTTCTGACTATTATACATAATGCGGAGGACATCGCCGGACGCATCAAAGCGCTGGCTCAACTGACGGTGTCGCCGCCCCCAGAATGGCTGGGGCGCATTCCTTTTGCCGGCGGGAGGCTTTCCGCCAAATGGCAGGAGTTTTCCTCTCTTACCCCTGATGAGCGGTCAGCCATGATGGCTCCCTACGCCACGAAAGCGCTGCAGTGGTTCATTGCACAGGCCGGAAGCTTCGGGATGATGATTCTCAATTTCTTGCTGACTGTAATAATCGCTGGGTTCATGTATGCAAAAGGAGAAACCGCTAAGGCCGGGGTTCTTAGTTTTGCCAGACGCCTGGCCGGAGCCCAGGGTGAAGCGGTTGCAGTTCTTGCCGCAAAGGCAATCCGGGGGGTTGCGCTTGGAATCGTTTTGACCGCGCTCATTCAGGCAACTCTGGCAGGCGCCGGTCTTACAATTGCAGGAGTCCCTGCCACTGCGCTGCTCACTGCGGTGACATTTATGCTCTGCCTGGCACAGATCGGCCCAGCGTTGGTCCTTATCCCTGCCATAATCTGGCTCTATATGAACGGCAGGCCGCTGGGAGGGACCATCCTCCTCGTTTTCACGATCCTGGCTGTCACTGTGGACAATATCATTCGTCCCCTTTTCATTAAACGAGGGGCTAATCTGCCGCTGATAATGGTCTTTGCCGGCGTGATGGGCGGTCTGATCGCATTCGGCATTGTCGGACTCTTTATCGGTCCTGTGGTTCTCGCCGTCACATATACACTACTGAAGGCATGGGTGCAATCCGGTGCGCCAGCAGAAGAGGAGGCATAATGAAAACGCACATGAAGCCATTGAAAAAACATGCAGCATGGAAGGCACTTGAAGCCCATGCCCGGGAAGTGAGGAAGCTTCATCTGCGGGACCTCTTCGCTGATGACGACCGCAGAGGCGAGCGAATGACGGCCGAGGGAGGCAGGATTTACCTGGATTATTCAAAGAACCGTATCACCGGCAAGACCCTCACGCTTCTCTTACAGCTAGCCGGGGAAGCCGGCCTCAGGGCACGGATCGATGATATGTTCCGGGGTGAAAAGATCAATGTCACGGAAAAGAGGGCTGCACTTCACGTGGCTCTTCGCGCCCCGAAAGGCGTATCTATAGTTGTGGATGGAGAAAACGTAGTGCCCCGTGTCCACGAGGTGCTCGAAAAGATGAAGGCATTTTCTGAAAGTGTGCTGAGCGGACAGTGGAAGGGGCACACCGGCAAGCGCGTGCGCAACATCATCAACATCGGCATCGGGGGCTCTGACCTGGGGCCTGTAATGGCCTATGAGGCGCTGAAACATTATAGCGAACGCAGTTTGATATTCCGGTTTATTTCGAACGTTGACGGTACTGACTTCGCTGAGACTGTCCGTGACCTCGACCCTGAGGAGACGCTCTTCATCGTTTCTTCCAAGACTTTTACTACTCTTGAGACTATGACTAACGCCGGCACGGCCCGCGACTGGCTGCTGGCTGGTTTCGGCGGCGACGTGAAATCGGTGGCCAGACATTTTGTCGCTATCTCGACGAACGCTGCTGAGGTGGCGAAGTTCGGCATCGATACTGCCAACATGTTCGGTTTCTGGGATTGGGTCGGCGGTCGCTATTCCATGGACTCGGCCATCGGACTTTCGACGATGATAGCCATTGGCCCTGACCACTTCCGCGCCCTGCTGGACGGATTCCATGAGATGGACGAGCACTTTCGCGCCGCGCCCTTCGAACGCAATCTGCCCGTGTTAATGGGTCTCCTTGGAATCTGGAACACCAACTTCCTCGGCGCAGAGACTGTTGCCGTTTTGCCGTATGAACAGTACCTGAAAAGGTTTCCGGCCTATCTGCAGCAGTTGACGATGGAGAGCAACGGAAAACACGTCACTTTGGACGGAAAGAAGGTCGCATACCAGACCGGGCCCATTTATTGGGGTGAGCCGGGGACCAACGGGCAGCACTCTTTTTACCAGTTGATCCATCAGGGCACCAGACTAATTCCATGTGACTTTATCGCATTTAGCAAGACGCTAAACCCCCGCGGGCGCCACCACGATATGCTCCTTGCAAATGTCTTTGCCCAGGCCGAAGCGCTGGCCTTCGGAAAGACATCCGAACAGGTCAGGGGCGACGGGACGCCGGGCTGGCTGGCGCCGCACCGCGTATTTGACGGCAACCGTCCGTCAAATTTTATTCTCGCCGAGAAACTCACGCCACAGACGCTCGGTAATCTTGTCGCTCTTTATGAGCATAGCGTTTTCACGCAAGGCGCCATATGGCAGATCGATTCTTTCGACCAATGGGGGGTCGAACTCGGCAAGGTTCTGGCGCAGCGCATCATGCCGGAACTCGAAGGCAGCGAGGAGCACAAGCTCAGCCATGACAGTTCAACCAACTGTCTCATACGCCGACATCGGAAGTTAAAGGGAACGTTATCTCGTGAACGCGGGCATGAGGGGGGTGAAGATGAGCGACCACAAACAGAGTGATAGTTTTACTCCGTTTCCTGAGGGATACCGCGCTTCCGGTCTCTTGCTGCATATCACTTCTTTGCCCTCCGCATACGGCATAGGGGATATGGGCCCGTCGGCGTTTGAGTGGGTTGACCTCCTTTGTCAGGCGGGTCAGGGTTGGTGGCAGGCCTTGCCTGTTGGTCCCACGGGGTCTTACAACTCGCCATACCAGAGCCTGTCGTCTTTTGCAGGCAACGGGCTTCTGATAAGCCCGGAGTATCTGATAGAGGATGGTCTTCTGAGCCCGGAGGACCGTGAGGGCTGGTCATTTTCTGCAGAGGCAGTCGAATATGACAAGGTCATTTCATTTAAGCACGGACTCATGGCGAAGATATGGCGCAAATTCAACTCCGGACGTCCGGACCTGCGGCCTGATTTTGATCAGTTTTGCAGTGAGCAGGCGGCATGGCTTGATGATTACGCTTTGTTTAGGGCACTGAAAATCAGGTATGGCGGCAGGTCTTACCTTGAGTGGCCCGCGGATCTGGTTCGGCGCGAACCGGCGGCGCTGAGCAAGGCAAGGGATGATATGGCTGAATTTACGGAAATGGTTCGTCTTGCCCAATTTCTTCTGTACCGCCAGGGCAGGCGTCTTAAGGAATATGCGAATGAAAAAGGTCTGCGGCTGATTGGAGACCTGCCCTTTTTCGTCTCACCCGATTCGAGCGACGTATGGGTTAATCCGGAACTGTTTCTCCTTGACGATAAGATGAGGCCGCGTTTTGTCGGCGGTGTTCCGCCAGATTATTTTTCCGAGTGCGGACAGTTATGGGGGAACCCAGTCTACGACTGGGAGGCACACCGCCTGGCCGGCTACCGGTGGTGGATAGAGCGCATACGTGCTCAACTGGTTTACGTTGACGTACTCCGTCTGGATCACTTCCGCGGATTCGAGGCGGCATGGCACGTTCCGGCCGGGGCTTCGACTGCGAAATACGGGGAATGGGTGCCTGGCCCGGGTGCCGGTTTCTTCGAAGCGGCCGGAAGGGAATTTAACGCACTGCCTTTTATTGCGGAAGATCTCGGGCTGATTACGCCCGGTGTGGGCGCACTTCGCGATCAGTTCCATCTGCCCGGGACAAGGGTGCTACAGTTCGCTTTTGACGGACATCCGGATAACCCTCACCTCCCTGAAAATTATGTTCCTAATACAGTGGTCTACACCGGCACCCACGACAACGACACGACGCGGGGCTGGTTTGAAAGACTTTCAGAGGAGCAGAAGCGAGGAGTCTGGAGGCATCTGAAGCGCTCAGGATGGGAAAGTGAAGAGGTTGCCGGGGAACTTATTCGACTGGCCTGGTCTTCCGCGGCTGCGCTTGCGATTGTCCCATTACAGGATTTGCTGAACCTTGGGACAGAAGCCAGGATGAACGTGCCGGGCTGCGCCGAAGGCAACTGGCGCTGGCGTTTCACCAAAGGCATGCTTTCAGATGGGGCGTTCAGTTGGTTGAAAGATCTGACGGAAGCTTCAAAACGGACTATTATTCCTGATCCAAGGAAGCCATGACAGCCAACACCTTAATTTTGGTCTTCACTGGATGTTCTGCCACTCGCCCGCAAAAAGCCAACGCCAGGACAAATAAGCTGCTTTAGAAAGGAGGATCGCATGAAGAAGTTAAGTTGTTTTATCAGCATGTTGATTGTATTGTTACTTGTAGTATCGGCTGCCATGGCTGGGGACTCTTTTGAGGAAGGTGTCGAAATCACTGTGAGATACGACCCCATGGGCCCCAACAACGCCATCGTTGCCTTCGTCAGGTTCGTAAATAAGAACACATATAAGGTTCATGTGGACTGGGAACCTATCATAACCTGCGCAGGCAGCAATGAGAAATCGGGCTATGGCGAGCCCTTTGACATAGACGGAGGGGGATCCTATCAAGTGAATATATGGAGGTCACAAACCTGCCAGGACAGAAAACTTACGGACCTCAGTGTGAATATGCATGTGAAGAAAAAATAAACGGCAGCTAAAAGGAGGATGCCAAGCCGTTAATTGCACTTCAAGAGGCGTGTTCCCCGGTACACTGAAGCAGTAAGGTGAAACAATAAAGCCACGCGTCCGAGTCAGGTCGACGCCGGCACTTCTTGTCCTGCGCAAATGTTATATATCAAGGATAACTTTTATGGGTAGACATTGCGTTTGTCAGCAAATACAATGCCCGTCTAAACTTATCGCAGGAATTGATTGCCCCTGGTGTCGACACAGACATCAGAAATATAGTCGGAGTCCTGAAAGCAGCCGACGCACATGCCCCTGCAGTCATAAAAGATCCTATTGCACATTTCTGCCCCTGCTCTCCAGTCAAATACTGTAGTCGTGCCGATTCTTGATCCGTCCTTATAGCAAGTCACTGATATGTCATCGTCAGCATAAGTCCAGCTTCCAAGTCCGAGCAGCATTGTAATACTTAGAAAGAGAATAGCCGACAGCCTCGCAAATCCCTTCTGCCATATGTAAGTTTTCACAGCCTCCTCCTTTTAATAGAACTCCCGTATACGCTTTTACTTGCCTGTCGTCTTGGCCTTGACCCATTCTATCTGCTCCCGACATGCGGC
>JBAIXS010000033.1:0-10434 GCA_037916395.1 Candidatus Sulfobium mesophilum | reverse complement strand
AAGGCATATTGCGTGTCCGTGTCTATATTCATCTTTACTACGCCGTAATCGATTGCCTCGTGAATGTCACTAAGCTCTGAACCCGATCCGCCATGAAAGACCAGATAGAACCGGGCATCCTCACCGTGTTGTTTGACTACCGCATCCTGGCAGTCCTTGAGTATCGAAGGTTTCAGCTTCACGTGGCCCGGTTTATATACGCCGTGCACATTGCCGAAAGTCGCCGCAAGCAGATACCGTGCGCCATTGACTGCATTCAATCGGCGCGCAACTTCAAGTGTGTCTTCGGGCGTGGTATAGAGTTTGGCCCCCGCCTCACCCTTCACACCGTCTTCTTCGCCGCCGACCACACCCGCCTCGATCTCCAGGATTAATTCATTCTTATGGAACCGTTCAAGAAGTTTGAAGGCGATGTCGAGGTTCTCCTTTAGAGGCAGTGCGCTGCCGTCGAACATGTGGCTGTTGAAGAGGTTCGGCCTGCCGGCTGCCCTGCGTCTTTCTGTCTCTTCGACAAGCGGAATGACCAGCTTATCGAGCTTGTCAGCCTGGCAGTGGTCGGTGTGCAGAGCGACATAAATCGGGTATCTTTCCGCAGCACGATGGACGTGTTCAGCTATCGAAATCGCGCCCAGCGCCATGTCCTTAACCGATGATCCCGAGGCAAAAGCGCCGCCTCCCGTGGAGACCTGAATGATACCGTCGCTTTTGCTCTCAGCCAGTCCTTTGAGCACCGCATTGGCAGAAGTCAGGGAAGTCACGTTGATGGCGGGATAGGCGTAGTGTCCGTTCCGTGCCCTGTCAAGCATTTCGCAATAGATCTTGTAATCAGCTACCGGCATAGATACCTCCGTTTAAAAAAATTCTTTTTGTTATGTAAATTTGTTTCATTTCCATCCGTCTTCTAATGTGTTGCACAGGCGATGCAGGGGTCAAAGGCACGCACGACCCTTCCTACAGCCCGCTCAAGCTCCATATCAATTTTTTCCTTCGTAATATACCGCCTGGCCGCAACCATCAGCGCCCGCTCGATAGCCTTTACATTATGTACCGTCGGGATCACAAACTCCGCGTCCGCGATCAAGCCATGTTCAATTACGTAGCGATGGATCAGCGGCCCCCGGGGGGCTTCCACAAGGCCGAATCCCTCTCCATCGCGCAGCGTAAAGGGGACTTGAGTTTCCTCGGCGCTGAGGGGCATTGCGAGAATCTGCATGGCACGCTCGATGGCATAGATAAGCTCAATGCCCCGGGCAAGATCAAACAGGAGTATGGCATGGGCCGGTTTGCCAAAAGCGTCGCGAAACCGTTTCAGGTATCCGTCCGCACGGGGCGTTCCCATGGACTCTGCCATATTGATGCGCGCCAGGCTATTGGCCCGGAGGGCCTCCCCCTTATAGGCCGTCCTTCCCGAATAACTGTATTCCGGCTGTTCATATGTCAAGTAATCGCGATGCGATCGCGCAGGAAATGTCGTTATCGAACCATTTGCATCCATCAGGCGGATCGTGTCCCCGTCAAAGTTCGGAAGCGCATCTGAGACAGCGGCCATGTAATGGGCAGGAGCATCATCCCCCCACGTGCCAATCCGCTCGCTTAGCTGCCGAGATAACTCGGCATAAAGCTCAAAGAGCTCGCAGGCATGAGGAAGCTGTGCACTAAGTTCATCAGTTAGGGTAGCAGCTTCATCCGGACCGATGCCGCTCGTCATTCCTCCCACGACTGCCTTGACAGGATGTATGAACTGGCCGCCGGCAGCAGTTATAAGCCGCGTCCCGGCCTTTCGTATAGCAAGCGCCCGGTTTGCAATTTCCGTACGCTCGTCCTTCTCCTGTCCCGCTCCAAAGATGCTGCTGACGCCGAGCCGGTCCGGCATTGTAAAGATAAATAGCGACGTTGCCTGGTTCTGAATAAGTTGGCCAAGAAGCAGGAGTTCCCTGAGCGTGCGTGCCGGAGGAGGCGGCGTGACTCCGAATGCGTCTTCGAGTGCTTTCACCGCGGCTATGTGATGCGCTGTGGAGCATACTCCGCAAATCCGGGTTACAATCACGGTCATCTGCTCTGCCGGAACACCCTGAACAAGTTGCTTAAACCCGCGGAATTCCGTGGCCTGAAAATTTGCTGACCTCACCTCTCCGCCTTCCACATCTATAACTACCCTGGCATGACCTTCTATCCTGCTTAAAGGGAAAGCTAAAGTGGGCATATCACATCACCTTCTCTTTCGGCCGCGGAGCCCGACCTGCCCCGGAATAGTCCGAGAACTGAAAAAGGAAGAGAGAAAGATGGGGCGAACGGAGTCCCCGGTCAATTTCTTCGGCCGGTATATTCGTAAGGCCGGAGATAATGCGCCTGATACTCGACAGCCACACTTCCGATTCCTGCTGGATTAACGCGTCAGAAGGCCCCCGGCACCCCACACAAGGATGACCGGCTCGCGGGCACGGTGCCCGGCAGCCTCCACGCGTCGAAGAACCGATGCAGAGAAAGCCCTGGTTCACAAGGCATATGCCCGGCTTTACTTCGCCGCTTTGAAATCCGACAAAACGGTCCGGCCGCATGTCCTTCAACTTCTTCCTTCCGCATTCGATACAGACGATTGCACTCATCTTGAATCCGGGCGGCTCCGTGAGCAGGGCCATAAAGAGTTCCGGGGTCGGCGGACAGCCGGGGAGATATCGATCGACCTTAACGACAGCATCAATAGGGTGGCACTTGGGAAGAAGACGCGGGACATTATGCCGCTCCCTGTCTGCCAAAAAAACATCCCGGACATCATCACGGTCACCAAGGGAGGGTACCCCTCCGGATATGGCGCAGGTGCCGATTGCAATAACTTTGGCGCTCCGGCCGGCCGCGCGTCTGAGGTTGTACAGATCCTCTTCATTCCGAACTCCTCCGCTCACCAGAAGAAGATCAACCCTCGGCACATCGTGAGCAGAGATCACAAGAGGCATATAAGCGAGCCGGAATTGGCTGCTCCATTCATCTGCGTTCAGAAGAGAGACTTCACACCCGGCACAACCGGCAAGCTGTAAGACAGCAAAAGTCTTCATAAATAAATCCTTCTTCGTAACTTGGGGCTATCCGGCAACCGCCCCTTTGATCGCATCTTTTTCACAACTCCGTCATGGCCGCACCCGTTCTTGCGAATAGCTGTCTTTTTCCCTTTCTCATCGAGACAGACAAAGGTGATGGCTGTCGAGAAAACCGATTCCCCTTCGCCGACTCCCAGGCTGTCTGAAAAGACCTTGACTGAATACTGCACAGAAGTGGTGCCGATTTTCCCCCTTTCGACATCAAACCTGAGGATAGCACCCTGACGTACGCTCTTTCTGAACTCAACATCATCCATGCCGACGGTAACGAACCTGCAGGAGGGATACTCAAGGCTCGCGAGGATCCAGGCAGCCTCGTCAACCCATTGAAGAAGGTAGCCTCCAAACAGGTATCCGTAATGGTTAAGATGTTCCGGGCGAACAAGTTTATAGTTTTCCATGTTCCTTCAGTTTTGCTATGAAGACAACTAATGATCTCGGCTGCACAGCATACGATGCCTCCCGAATCACGGGCGCCTCATCCCACGTGCAGATGTCGTCGGGCGACTCAAGCGACGTGTCGATCCAGCGTATCCAGTCATTGCCTGAAAACTCCACAGTGGGCGGCACCTCAAATGTCAGTTGTTCCCAGTACGCATTTATCATTACATGAAACATAAATCTTCCCATTAGACTTCTCAGGGTACAGGCGTTGGCATGGGAGTCGGCTCCCCAGTCGGGCTGGTTGAGTTTTACTCCATGCCAGGTTATTTTCGCCTGGTGGAGAAGCTGATTCAGGGTCAGTCCGGGGTCCACCACAGAAACATCCCTTTTGAGACGGCCAGAAATGAGCCGCCTCACAAACCTCAGCAGGCCGGCATGTTTCTCAATAAGATCCCAGTCGAACCAACTGATTTCGTTATCCTGGCAATAGGCATTATTATTCCCTTTCTGCGTCCTCCTTACCTCATCCCCCATAAGAAGCATCGGAGCGCCGGCGGCAAACAGGGTGAGTGTGAAGAAGTTCTTCACCTGGCG
Organism: Candidatus Sulfobium mesophilum; assembly: GCA_037916395.1. Lineage (GTDB taxonomy): Bacteria > Nitrospirota > Thermodesulfovibrionia > Thermodesulfovibrionales > UBA6898 > Sulfobium > Sulfobium mesophilum_A. The sequence continues at coordinate 6,361 of JBAIXS010000033.1, read as the reverse complement.
TCTCCTTAGCTGCTCCACCGAAGGGTCGTCCGTCGGACCCTCAACACCGCAGTTCCAGCTCAGGTTGTCATTGCTGCCGTCACGGTTTTCTTCTCCGTTGGCTTCATTGTGTTTAACGTTATATGAGACAAGGTCGTTTAAAGTAAACCCGTCGTGGCAGGTGACAAAATTAATGCTCTGCTCCGGCTCCCGCTCCTCGTATCCGTAGATATCGGGGCTGCCCAGAAGCCGGGACGCAAATTTTGAGATCGTATCCCTGTCTCCTTTGAGAAAGCTCCGCACGTCGTCTCTGAATCTTCCATTCCACTCCTTCCAGCTGTCGCCTATGAAGCTGCCCACCTGGTAAAGCCCTGCGGCATCCCAAGCCTCGGCTATGAGCTTGATGCCTGCCAGCGCCGGGTCAGTATCGATGTCCCAGAGGACCGGGGGATTTGCAACCGGCTGGCCCTTTTCGTCGCGGGTTAGGATCGAGGCAAGGTCGAAACGGAACCCGTCCACATGCATCTCCTGAACCCAGTAGTGGAGGCTGTCGATTATCATCCTCCGTGTAAAGGGATTGCTTGCATCCAGAGTATTTCCGCATCCCGTGTAGTTGCCGTAGAACCTCTTGTCGGGTTCGAGTATGTAATAAGCTTCATTTTCGAATCCTCGGAAAGAGAGCGTTGGTCCATCATGATCGCCTTCAGCCGTATGGTTATAAACGACATCGAGGATCACCTCTATCCCGGCGCGGTGGAGCGCCTTTACCATGTCTCTGAATTCATCTATGGGCCCCAGCGGGTCCTTGCGCGAACTATAAGAAGGATGTGGCGCAAAGAAAGAGACCGGCGCATATCCCCAGTAGTTCCTGAATCCGGGCATCGCATCCTGCTCGTCAAAATGATATACCGGCAGAAGCTCAACCGCAGTAATGCCGAGGTCTTTGAGATAAGGGATCTTTTCGATCACACCCGCATAGGTTCCCCTCCTCTCCGCTGAAACACCCGAATTCGGATTGGCTGTAAATCCCCTTACATGCATCTCATAAATAATAGTCCGCGAAAAGGGCTGCTTAAGGGGCATATCTCCCTCCCAGTCATATAAGCCGGGATCAGCTACCACGCTTTTCATGGCTGAAGCGCAATTGTCGCCGGGCCTGCTCGCCAGGAGGCGGCTGTATCTCTCAGGAACGACAACCGCCCTCCCGTACGGATCGAGAAGGACCTTTGATGGATCGAAGCGCATCCCTCGCTCAGGTTCGTAGACGCCATGGACGCGGTATGCGTAGATTTGCCCGGGACCGATATCCGGGACAAAAGCATGCCAATAGTGGTATGTCCTGTTCTTCCTTGGATCAAGCGAGATTGTGCGGGAAGGAGCGGCGTCTTTCGCTTTTTCAAAGAGGAGCAGTTCAATGCGTCCGGCATTTTTTGAAAAAACGCTGAAATTGACGCCTCCGCGAAACACAGTTGCTCCCAGAGGAAAACTGCTGCCGCGAATTCCGTCAGCCGCGTCATTCTGTGATCCGGATGTCTTCATCTTCTTGTAGCGCTTTTGAGTTTGACCGGTTTTATTTTCCAGATCTTTTCGCAGTATTCCCGTATCGAGCGGTCGGATGAGAACTTGCCCATTCTTGCCACGTTCAGGACTGACATGCGGATCCAGCGCTCCTGGTCGCGATAGGCCGCACTAACCTGGTCCTGACAATCGACGTAGGACTGATAATCCGCCAGAAGCATGAATGGGTCGTGGTTCAGGAGGTTGTCTGCGAGAGGTCCGAAAAGTTCCCTGTATCCCCGGGAGAAATACCCGGACGATATCTGATCGATTGCTTCCCTGAGACCGGTGTTTGACTCATAATAGCTCCGGGGATTGTAACCCTTGACCTTCAGGTCATCGACTTCCCCTGCGGTAAGGCCGAAGAGGAAGAAGTTCTCGGAGCCGACCTCCTCACGGATCTCAACGTTTGCGCCATCAAGAGTACCTATGGTGAGGGCGCCATTCATAGAAAATTTCATATTCCCTGTTCCTGAGGCCTCTTTTCCCGCAGTTGATATCTGTTCCGAGAGGTCGGCGGCGGGATAGACCTTATGAGCGTTTTTCACATTGAAGTCGGGATAGAAGACGACCTTCAGCCTTCCGCCAACTTCAGGATCGTTATTCACCACATCAGCAACAGAATTGATCAGCTTGATGATCAGCTTTGCCATAAAGTAGCCCGGCGCAGCCTTGCCCCCGAAGATAAAGGTCCGCGGGACAATATCCAGTTTCGGATTTTTTTTGAGTCTGTTGTACAGGGTGATGATATGAAGAACGTTGAGGTGCTGCCGCTTGTACTCATGTATCCGCTTCACCTGAATGTCGAACAGAGAATCGGGAGCGACCACGATACCGGTGCGGTCCTTTATGACCGCAGCCAGTTTTGACTTATTGTCACGCTTGATCTTCCCCCACTCGGCCCTGAATCCGGCATCATCGGAAAAGGGCTCGATTTTTCTGATCTCCTCTTCAAAACGTTTGACCCAATTGTCGCCAATGGTCTTTGTAATCAGCCCGTTAAGCCCGGGGTTGCTCAGTGCCACCCAGCGTCTTGGAGTCACGCCGTTGGTTACATTAACAAAACGCTGGGGATAGACATCATACAGATCTTTCAAAACGGTTTTGGAAAGCAGATCACTGTGAAGCGCCGCAACGCCGTTAATGTGGTGGCTTCCAACAGATGCCAGATGCGCCATGCGGACAGATTTGTCGCCGCTTTCGTCAATGATGGACAAACGGGCGGCCAGGCCGTCATCTCCGGGATATTTGAGGCGCACTTCATCAAGAAATCTCTGGTTGATCTCATAGATAATTTCCAGATGTCTCGGAAGCGTACGGCTGAAAAGCGGCAGGGACCATTTTTCGAGCGCTTCGGGCAGAAGCGTGTGGTTGGTGTACGACATTGTCTTTCTTGTAATTACCCAAGCCTTATCCCAGTCCATCTGATGCACATCGACCAAAAGGCGCATTAGTTCTGCAACAGCGATTGATGGATGAGTGTCGTTAAGCTGAACGGCAAAACTCTCATGGAACGTCTCAAGGCTCTTCCCCCGCAGTTTGTGAAGGTGGATCATGTCCTGAAGCGAACAGGAGACGAAGAAATACTGCTGCGCAAGGCGGAGCGTCTTTCCAATTTCGGGCTCGTCGTTGGGGTAAAGGACCTTGCTCACGGTCTCTGAAATTACTTTTTGGTCTACGGCCTTATAGTAGTCGCCGACATTAAAGGCCTGAAAATCAAAGGATTCGACTGCCTCTGACTTCCAGAGCCTGAGCAGGTCCACCATATTGTCCCGGTAGCCCGGGACGGCCGTATCGTAAGCAACACCCTTGACCACGCGGTTTGGGACCCATCGCACTTTATAACAGCCCTCAGTGTCCGTCGAATGTTCAGTCCAGCCGCCGAAATTAACTAAGTATGATATCTCAGGTCTGCAGATCTCCCATGGATTTCCCAATCGGAGCCATTTGTCCGTCTTTTCGACCTGCCACCCGTCACGGATCTCCTGATCAAAGATACCGAATTCATACCGGATGCCGTATCCTATCGCCGGCACCCTGAGAGACGCGAGCGAGTCCATGTAGCAGGCGGCCAGTCTGCCCAGACCTCCATTTCCAAGGCCCGGCTCTTCCTCTTGTGAAAACAGATCATCCAGCTCAAGGCCCAGTCCTTTCACTGCCTGCCGCATCTCAGCGGCAATGCCAAGATTCAGAAGATTGTTCTCAAGATGCGGACCCATAAGGAACTCCGCAGAAAGGTAGCAGGCTATTTTCGCATCACTCTGCCGCAGTCCCTGAAGGGAAGTGATAAAATTGTGGAGCATCCGGTCGCGCACTGTATAGGCAACAGCCATATACCAGTCGTTCGTAGTGGCAACTGCCGGCATACGCCCCTGAATATAATAAAGGTTATCGAGGACGGCCTGCTTCAGCGCCTCTGCAGTAGTTCCGGTCCGTATGTCCTGGTGTGAATGCAATGTAGATGAGACATCAGCCGGTTCAATGTTTGTCTTATTGCCCGTTTTCTTTTCAGGTTTCTTTGCCATCAGGTTCCTCCTTATAACGCCTCTTCAGTAAGCTTACGCCTTTATTATCCCTACTAAATTCTCTCTCCGGATGCGATCCATAGCAACTTTTTTCTGCACACTTTCACGTTGCTATTCTCCCCCTTTCCTGGAAGATATAACTTTGACCTCAATGGGCCTCGAGGAGTCCAAATGCACGTCTCTTTGGGGGAAGGAAATTACAATGCCGGCTTTTTCAAGAAGCTCAGTAATCGTATGCCGTATTTCGCTGACAGCTATACGATTATCCCTGTTCGAAATCAGTTCCATCCAGAAATAGCCGGTGAATACGAGAGAGCTGTCGCCAAACGCATCAAACAATATGGTAGGCGGAGGGTCCTTGAGGACCACCGGATGTTTTTCAATCGCCCGCATGATTATGCGTTCAGTTTCGCGCGTGGGAGAGCCATAAGCTACGCCGACTGAGACCGAATAGCGCATCTTGGGGTCCAGCGTCCAGTTGGTCACCTTCTCCTGTAGAAATTTACTGTTGGGAACGAGCATGTCGATGCCGTCAAACCTGTGAATGCGGGAGTTCCTCATACCAATGTTCATCACCCGTCCGCCCTCACCGTCAACTTCCACAATATCCCCGACTTTTATTGAACGGTCAAATAGAAGGATTAAGCTGCTTATGAAATTATTAATCAGGTGCTGGCCTCCGAACCCAAGGCCTATAGCAAGGGCGCCGCCCAAAAAAGTAAAAACCGCAAGCGGAATATTTACCGTCACGAACGAGAAGATGAGCACGCAAATGAACATTACGCCGAAAGCGATCTTCCTGAAAGGCGATGCCTTGCTCTTTGTCCATTTAAGCCTCTTCGTGAGTGCCCATTGGATGGCCCTGCCGATCTTTCCTGCGATCCAGGTGCCGATAAAAAGAATAATAAGCGCTTTCACAGCCTTGCCGATAGTCACGCTCACCGGCTTAACGATGCTGCGATCATCGACAACAGTCGTCTCCGTAGCAACGTAGAGCTCCGTATTCCAGATAGCCTTAACGAAAGAATACGCGTCCTGCAGACGTTCCATCATACGGCTCGTGATCGATGCCTGCCTGATGCGATCTGTCAACTCGTCGTTCAGTCGGCCTATCAGGCGTTCGAGGCGTCCGATGTTTTCGATCATTTTTAATGTGTTATCCTGTCGTTCTTCGTACGCGCTGAGTATCAACGTCAGTGGCTTAACCGAGGGATCTGTTTTTTCAAGAGACGCTATCCTGTCTTTCTGGTTTTTGATCAGGTTCATCCAGCTTGTCAGACTCGAATCGGCAAACTTCTTGACAATGCCCAGGCGCGCAATGGTTTCATTCACCTCGGCCTGCTTTTCACGGATCTCTTTGAGACCTCGATTCTGGTTAAGCCAGTAGCGGTCCCGCCATATCTTTTCGGCGAGGTTCACAGACTGTATCCGTCCTTTGAGAGAAGTGATCTTAAGACGAGCCGTGTCGGCAACTGCCTGCTCCGCTTCGAAGTCAAGCATGAGAAGCTTAAGCTTAACTTCAACGGAAAGTTTTTCTTCACGGGGCGAAACGATTTGACGGGTCTTTTTTCTTGCCCCCTCTGGCAAAGACTCCTTTTCATGTACCGACGCAGACAGACTCGTCATGGCGTCACGGATACCATCCAGTTTCTTCCTCGCCTCCACCTCGCTTTTCTGGGCCTCCTGCAATTCGATTTCCAGGTCCCTGCGCTGGCGGTCGAGATCACTGAGTTTCTTCTCAAAGTCCTCCTTTGAAAGAGGCGAAGAGGCCTCGGCCGCCCTGAGCTTCTCTTCGAAAAATGAAATCTGCTGGCGCTTTCCATTGACAGCAGTCTCATAGGTGAGGCGCTGCATTTCCGCAAGCACCAGCCCGACTTCATTACGCTCGTTTCGCACCTTCGCAAGATCAAGAAGCCAGCGGTTTCTTTGCTCATTGGGGGTCCCTCGGCTACGAGAACTCTCTTCCTCTGCGAAGCGGAGGGCCTTGCGTGATTTTTTCAGCTCGTCGTCAAACCTCTTAAATGATGTCCTCGCCAGCGAGAGCCTGAGCTCGAAGGACTCAAGTGCAAGCCGCTGCGAAAGAAGTGAATCGCGGATATCATCAAGAAATGCGATCGGGAAAGGAGGTTTTTCTTTGAAGCCCTTCCAGGATTTCCGTTCCAACTCATAAGAGGCATTATCCCTCCGAATTTCTTTCAGTTCCTTCAGTACATCAATCTGTCTGTCCAGGTCGATAACGAGTTCGCTTTTTACTCTCTCCTGCTCTCGCACCTCATCAGCGCTTGCTGCCAGTCCCAGGG
>JBAIXS010000032.1:0-5207 GCA_037916395.1 Candidatus Sulfobium mesophilum | reverse complement strand
TCGCTTTTTGTTCTTGCGATGGTCTATCTTGCGTGGGGTATTATTGAAAATATATACTTGATGTATCGTAAAAGAAAAAGAGAGGTTATCAAAGGATAGTCATGCGAAAGGTCAGGATTTTCGATACGACGCTGCGCGACGGGGAGCAATCTCCCGGGGCGTCCATGAATGTCGAAGAAAAGATACAGCTCGCCAAACAGCTTGCAGCGTTAAAGGTAGATATTATCGAGGCCGGTTTTGCGATAAGTTCTCCGGGGGACTTTGAGGCCATAAAAAGGATAGGCGGTGAAATCGAGGGCCCGGTGCTTTGCAGTCTTGCCAGGGCCAAAGAGGATGATATCAAACGGGCTTGGGAGGCTCTTAAGGATGCTCCTAAGAAAAGGATTCATACTTTCCACTCGACATCCGACATTCATCTTAAATACCAGTTCAGGGTGAGCAGGGAGGAGGCCCTGAAGAGGTCCGTCGCCATGGTGCAGCTTGCGAGGAGTTACGTGGAAGATGTCGAGTTTTCGCCGATGGACGCAACGAGAACCGACCTTCAGTATCTGATCGAAGTTGTTGATGCCGTGGTTGAGGCAGGGGCGTCAACAGTGAATATCCCCGACACCGTCGGCTACACTACCCCTGCTGAATTCGGGGAGATTATAGGCGCTATCAAAAAACGGATAGGTGAAAAAGCCGTTATCTCTGTTCACTGCCATAACGATCTCGGTCTTGCTGTGGCTAATTCCCTTGCAGCGATATATAACGGCGCAGGACAGGTTGAATGCACCATCAACGGCATAGGCGAAAGGGCGGGCAACTGTTCCATGGAAGAGGTAGTGATGGCATTAAGGACGCGGAAGGACTTCTTCAACGCGGGCACAGGCATAAATACCAAAGAGATTGTCCGTACCAGCAGACTCGTATCGAAGATTACGGGCATGCCTGTTCAGCCCAATAAGGCGATAGTGGGCGCTAACGCGTTTGCCCATGAGTCGGGCATCCACCAAGACGGTCTTCTGAAGGAAAAAACAACATATGAGATTATGAGGCCTGAAGACATCGGACTTCAGAGCACGAAGCTTGTTATGGGTAAACATTCCGGCAGGCATGCCTTTAAGACGAGACTAAGGGAATTGGGTTTTACGCTTAACCAGGAGGAACTTGACAGCCTCTTTGAGAGGTTCAAGCGTCTTGCCGACCAGAAGAAGGAAATATACGACGAAGATCTGGAGGCCCTTGTTTCAGAGGCGACGGCGAGGGCGCCCGAATTGTACAGCCTGGTCGATCTGAGCATCACAAGCGGTCTTAGCCAGAAACCTACAGCCATGATCAAGATGAAGGTCGGGGAAGAAATCTTCGACAGGATGGAACACGGCGACGGTCCGGTGGATGCCACCTATAAGGCGATAGTCGGCATTACCAGGACTAAAAGCACGCTTCGGAGATTTGAAGTGAAAAGCATTACAGGCGGTACTGATGCGCTTGGGGAGGTCTCGGTGTCTTTGGAAGAAGACGGCAGGGTCGTAAGGGGCAACGGTGCTGATACGGACATCATCGTCGCCGCGGCAAGGGCCTATATAGAGGCACTCAACAGGCTTGCGTTGCGAAAGGCCACATGAAGAACAGACTGGCTTTTTCAAAAATAAGTCGCAGATGGTATTCTAAATATAGCTGAACGGAGGAATTATAATGCCACCAAAACCACTCAGCAGTGATGAGCTTTATTCTTGCTGTGACCCCGGATTATTTAAATTTTCCACTACTGACGAACTTCCCGAACTTACCGAGACAATCGGCCAGGTCAGGGCTTTGAACGCTATAGACTTCGGACTGAACCTTGACAGCAAGGGCTTTAACATTTATGTGCTTGGTGAAAACGGGACGGGAAAGTCGACGACGATAAAAGCTATTTTAAAGAAGAAGGCTGCTGAGGAACCCGTCCCTCAAGACTGGTGCTACGTATACAATTTCAAAGAGCCGGACATACCGATGGCCATATCCATGGAGCCGGGAAGGGCCTCTGTGTTCCATAAGGACATGGAAGAGCTTGTAAAGATCCTCAGGGTCGAGATACCTAAAATATTCGAATCGAAGGAGTACGAAAAACAGAAGAACCAGATACTCGAGGAGTTCCAGCAGAAACAGAAACAGATGTTTGCGGGGCTTGAGGAGGAGTCTCAGTCCAAGGGTTTTTCAATAAGAAAAACGGTCAGCGGACTGATGATAGTTCCTATCAAAAAGAGCGGAGAACCCCTTACGGAAGAAGAGTACGAGGCACTGGATGAAAAGACAAGGGCCAAGATAGATGAGATCGGCAAGGTGCTTCAGGAAAAACTCAACGATATAGTGCGGGAGGTTAGGGAGAGCGAAAAGAATGTGAAAAACGCCCTTTCTAAACTTGAGAGGGACGCCACTCTCTCTGCCGTAGGTCACTTCATGGAAGAGGTGAAGAACAAGTATAAGGACCACGAGAGGATAACTGCGTATCTCACGGCAGTTACAGAGGACATTCTTGAACATATCGATGATTTCAAGTCTCAGGAGGAACAAAGCCCTCCGCTTCCATTTATGAAAATGCAGAAGACAGAGCCTTCATTTACGCGTTATATAGTAAATGTACTTGTCAATAATGAGGACTGCTCGGGGGCCCCATGCGTTTTTGAAAGCAACCCGACATATTTCAACCTCTTTGGAAGACTGGAATACAAGTTCCAGTACGGAGTGGCTACAACTGATTTTTCGATGATTAAAGCCGGGGCGCTTCACAAGGCCAACGGCGGTTACTTGGTAATGAACGCGCTGGACCTGCTTAGGAACCTTTTTTCTTACGAGACGCTGAAGCGGGCCCTGAGAAACAGGGAGATCAAGATAGAGGACGTCTGGGAGCAGTACCGCCTCATGTCGACTACTACCATGAAGCCCGAGGCAATACCTCTTAACGTGAAGGTGATTCTTATCGGCAACCCGTATCTTTATTATCTGCTTTTCAGTATGGACGAGGAATACCGGGAGTTGTTCAAAGTGAAGGCAGACTTCGACAGCAGGATGGACAAGACAGCGGAAACCGTCGGCAAATATGCCGCTTTTGTCGCAAGCACATGCAAGGAGGGTAAATACCTTCATTTTGACAGATCGGGCGTCTCAAAAATAGTGGAATATGGATCGAGGCTTGCTGAACATCAGGAGAAGCTTTCCTCCAGGTTCAGCGAAATTGGCGACGTTATAAAGGAGTCAAATTACTGGGCGAAGAAAGCCGGAAGCGATATCGTCAGGGACGAGCATGTGGTACAGGCCCTGAGGGAGCGCGTATACAGGGTCAACAAGATAGAAGAGCGGTTGCAGGAGATGATTGTCGAAGGTACCCTGATAATCGATACTGAAGGCGAGAAGGTAGGGCAGATAAACGGCCTCGCTGTCATGGGAATGGGGGACTACCAATTCGGGAAACCTTCAAGGATTACTGCTAGCACATATGCCGGCAAGGCCGGGGTCATCAATATAGAGCGTGAGACGAAGATGAGCGGCAGGATCCATGAAAAGGCGATACTGATAATTACTCATTTCATAAACAGCACGTATGCCAGGAAGAAACCTGTCAGCTTTTCGGCCTCGATTACATTTGAGCAGCTTTATGACATGATCGAGGGCGACAGCGCCTCCTGCGCTGAACTCTACGTCATACTCAGCAGTCTTGCCGGAATTCCGTTAAAGCAGAATTTAGCGATTACAGGCTCCATGGACCAAAGCGGAGACGTCCAACCCATAGGCGGAGTCAACGAAAAGATAGAAGGTTATTTCGATCTTTGCAAGGTGCGTGGCCTGAACGGCACGCATGGGGTTGTCATACCCAGGAAGAACGTTAAACATCTGATGATCAAGCAGGAGGTCGTCGACGCGGTAAGAGAAGGGAAATTCCTTATTTATGCGATAGACAAGGTCGGTGAAGGCTTGGAAATTTTCACCGGCATGCCGATGGGAGAAATCAACGAAGACGGGACCTATCCCGAAGGAACCGTAAATTATCTTGTTGCTAAAAGGCTCGCAGAGATATCTGAGGCCATGAAGGAGAAGAAGGCGGAGTCTAAGGACAAGGAAAAAGAAAATAATAATGACGACGATAAATGAAAAGGATCTTCTGGTCTTTTCAGTTTCTGCTGATTGTGCTTGTAACACTTCCTGTAGCTCTGCTTCCCCACAGGCTGGCCATAAAACTGGGCGAATTTCTGGGTGATGTTCTTTATTTCAGCTGGGGAAGCAGGCGAAAAATAGCTATAGAGAACCTCAGTGCTGCTGTTTCACGGAATGCCCTGACAATTACCGGGCCTCCTGAAAAAGTAATCAGACAGAATTTCAGAAACCTCGGTAAGTCTTTTGCGGAGGTTGTAAAGATCTATTTCGGACTCGGCGACCGCATAATAAGAAACGTCAGGATCCGGGGTGTGGAACACTTTGCCAGGGCAAGCATGAAGGGCAAAGGGGTCCTCCTCATTACGGGGCACTGCGGAAACTGGGAACTCAACGCCCTTGCAGCTGCAGCCAGTGTAACAAGGCTTAATATTGTGGCGAGGCCTATCGACAACCCTTATCTTAACCGGCTGATTGAAAGGACACGCAGCAAATATAGCAATAAAGTCATATATAAAAAAGGGGCGCTTAAGAAGATATTGTCTGCCTTGTCAAAAAATGAGACAGTAGCGATACTCATGGACCAGAGTGTTTTGCCCGCAGAAGGTGTTCCTGCAGACTTTCTGGGCAAAAAAGACTATACGATGAAGACGCCGGCTGTTATCGCCATGAAGACCGGGGCGCCGGTTATACCTGCCTTTATCAGGAGGGAAGGCGATAGCCATATCATTGAGGGCGGCGAAGAGGTTGACCTCGACAGGTCCGAGGTCAATGATAAGACCATCTATGAAAATACTGTCAAATTGTCGCGGTGCATCGAGGAATATATAAAGCAGAACCCGACTGAGTGGCTCTGGATTCACCGGCGGTGGAAAAGAACAAAGGAATCACAGCAGGATATAGAGAAATCAGTACAGTGAAGCTAAAAGTCAGAATTTTGTAAAACTGCATATTAAAGCATAAACCATGGGTAAAAAGCACCTGTCATTATTGACAGGTGCTTTTTTTTTCGAAATAGGCTATTTCTATGGGAACAATACTTAGAATACGTAACCGTCATTGCCCGACTTGATCGGGGAATGCAATTCTTTATG
>JBAIXS010000031.1:0-2337 GCA_037916395.1 Candidatus Sulfobium mesophilum | reverse complement strand
GCCTTTTCTATAAGAGCCTCCTTGCTCTTTGCATCCGATGGAGAGGTCGCTATACCTATGCTTATAGAAATATCAATTCGTCTGCCGTTTGAAGAAAATGGATTCCCCTTAACTTTTTGCCTTAACCTTTCGGCAATATTCCTTGCGCCCTCAGAGTTAGTGCCCGGGAGGATAATGGCGAACTCTTCTCCGCCGTATCGCGCCGGGATATCCATGTCACGGATCGTCTCCTTTATGACCTGCGCAACACCCTTAAGCACAAGGTCCCCCACCGGATGGCCGTGAGTGTCGTTTACTTTTTTAAAATGATCGATGTCCGCAAGCACCAGGGAGACAGGTTCGGGGAAACGTTTAAGACGACTGAACTCCCCGGCCAGTTTCTCCTGAAATATCCTGTGATTAAGGAGGCCGGTAAGGCCGTCAGTGGTCGCCATCTTTTCGATCCTGGCATGCAGCAGTGCGTTGGCTATGGATGTGGAGGCCTGATTGCAGAAAATATCCAGCAGATTAATCCGCGAGGCATCGAGAAAATCCGCTTCCCTGGAAAGAATAACCAGAAGTCCAAGAAGAGAATTTTCATACATTAAAGGGATTGCCATAACTGACAGGACGCCTTCCGTCTCAAAAGGCATGACATTAACAGAAGCGTATTTTCGCAGGTCCGGCACATAATGCCGGTGCTTGTTTTCAACCGCGAAGTTGACAATACTTCCGCTCAGGTTAAAGATAACCGGGCCTTCCCGCACCGCGCCCGTATGATACTTAAGCTCGAAGTTCTTCCCCTGAATAATAAAAAAAAATGACTGCCCGCCTGATATCTTCTCCGCCACCCTGCAGAGCTTCTCGGAAATCTCATCTATATTAAGCGAGGCGACCAAAGAAGAGCTTTCCCTCTCCAGTATCTTCAAACCCGACAATTCGCGGTTGAGCGCAATGGATATCCTTTGTCTTTCGAGAATCCTGCCGAGATGGTCGGCAAACATGCCGACCGTTTTCTCGGTTCCTTCAATCCCGCTGAAGGCCTGGTAGCGTGAACTGTCTACGGTAAGCACACCTATCACGGTCGAACTCTCGGAGATAGGGATGGCGATAACAGAGGTGATCTTTGTTTTCCCTTTTTTGCGATAACCCAGATCAATACTATTTTCATCAAGGTTGCCCGATGAAAAAACCTGCCTTTCTCTCAGACATCCGGCGACAACGCCGCCATTGTCCGTAACAGCAGGGACCTTATCCTCTGTTGTGCACCTTAATTCAACGCCACTACTGCAGGGAACAAAGAAATTGACCGAGTCCGCCAGGACAGCTTTCTTTATGGTAAGGAGAAGTTCTTTTATCTCCTCGTCGGCGATGCGCTCGGAAGCAAGGTAATGGACCATCATCTCGTCGTTGCTTAGAGATTCCATTCCGGCCTCTCGTGTGACCAATATCGCCTTTTCCCTGATGCCGCCCAATGATTTCTCAAGATCCTCTTTCCTTTTTTTATGTCTTTCACTCATGAATCCTGTCATTAATGCCGAAAGCATTAGAAATAAGGAAAATGAAGCATCCACAATCAGGGTTTCAGCAGAAAAAGGGGTCTTCTGAAAAAGAAAGGATATAAATGCCGAGAGGGAATCCTTCATTCCAACAGCAGGGATAAGAAGAGACAAATGAAGGATTGCCTTAAGAGGGTAGAAATGGACGATAGCGACAACGACCGGGAAAAGAATCAGCTTAAGCCATTGAAGTTTAAGAGCAGAAATTATACCGGAAATGATTATCAGTGACGCCAGCAGAAACTCCGCGGATAATTCTTCTTGACGCTCGCTGTAAATGAAAAAAGCATAAACGAGCGCCGTTATGGAGGAAAGAGGGAACCAGATGACAGGGTGTGTTACGGGGAAATCAGCCAGCAGGAAAAGCCAGGATGCGAGGAGCAGGAGGAGCAGTATGCCCCTTTTCAGCCGGTGGCCCTGCCCTTCTTTATCTCCTCTTCCCGGAAGAATTTTTTGTAAAGAACTTCCCATTCAGGGCTGCCTTCTATCAACTTCTTGGAAAAAGACTGTAGTTTCTTCCTGACAATTTCGTCAATCTCCTCACCTATTTTCAGCTCTGAAACAATTGTTCGTTTTATTTCACGGCGAATAGCGGCTTCGTCCTCAACCGGTTGCACAAGTCCCTGCTTCATCAGACCTCTTAGCAGCACATGGCTGAGATGAGATATCTTATCCTCAGAGAGCATCATAGGACGAGGTTTCTCTCCTTTACGAGTTTCTGTTTCGTAAGGTCAAAAAGCTTCCTGTAGTCCATCCTGCCTTTTTCGATGTCCGTGGCGTGCTTTTTGAGCAGTTCCCT
>JBAIXS010000030.1:0-2647 GCA_037916395.1 Candidatus Sulfobium mesophilum | reverse complement strand
AGATTCGAGGTCGTCGCCATTGCTCATATGCTCCAGTATATTCCGAACGCCTGAATCGCCGAACTCTTTCTTTATATATTCGATTACGCTTTTGCTTTCTTCGTAAGCGAGGACAAGGTCCCTCCCATCGGCTGGAAATCTTTCAGTCAATCCCTCGAAGCTTATAAGCCGGTTAGAGATGGCCGCCTCCGTGAAAATTGATCGGCCTCCCGTATTCATTATCTCGGCCAGACCGCCCGTGACCCATTGGCATACCCCTTCGTCAAACCACCTGGGAATACTGGCGATATGACGATGCAGTTCAAGATGGCAGAGCTCATGTTTCAATGTCGTCCCAAGAGTAAAAGACTGGACGTTCATCCTCGAGTAGTCTATGGCGATTAGATTCTCACGGGGAAATGCTTGAGCGACAACCAGATCGCTTTGGCTTGTCCGCCGAAAGGTTGCTGTATCTTTTACCAGTATGATCTCAGGGCGGAAATCACTCTTCCACCCAAGATCTTTTGCCAACTCTGCGCGTATGTCCAAGTATAACCTAAGGACTTCGTGTGCAGCATTTTGAAGGGGGACATCAAAAGTAACTACGACAGACTCATCTTCTATAGTGCGCCGTTCGGCATAGGAAGTGCTACTTAAGAGTGACACGATGAATAATGTTATTAATATGAGTCTTAATTGTCTTGCCATACACCGCTTCTCTTATTCAAGAATACCATTTTCAGAGTTCGGGCATAAGTCCGGATTCCTTTAATCGCAGTTTCAACTCTGTTTAGTACACCGACAACACCTCACCGCCGATATTCAGACGCAGTAACAATTTCCGTTTCAAGTTCTCAGATCAGTGCCAACACCGCATTGCGGGTTTCATGTCGTCGTGCGAATAGGTAAAAGATAAGAGACGGACTATTTTTCTGCTGGGTGATGATGTTCTGATCCACTTCACAATTCTTCATAATTCTTCATAATTCTTTCGCCGTCTCTTCATATCAAATTGCTAAACTCTTTTTAGAAAAGAGGTGTGAGCCATGTTTACAAGATCAGAGACATTTAAGAGCAAAATCCTGCTTCTTATTGCAGCACTCGTCGCGATCGCGGCCATTCTCTTGTCCGGAGGAACCGTCATGGCCGCCGGTGGATGGCATGGCGGAGGGCACAGTGGAGGCGGACACGGGTGGCATGGAGGCCACGGCGGGGGACACTGGAGCGGCGGCTGGGGCTGGGGTTGGGGTTGGGGCTGGCCCTACTACGGGTACTGGCCGTATTACGGCTATCCGTACTACTCGTACGGTCCGGGCTATCCATACTATTCGCAACAACAGCAGCCTTCGGTATATGTTGAGCCTACGCCGCAAGCAGAGGAACAGAATTACTGGTATTTCTGCCCGGATGCCCGGAACTACTATCCCTACGTGAAACGATGTCCCAGTGGCTGGCTGAAGGTTATTCCTCCTTCGGGTCCAGAGGAAGGGAGTGAGTAAAGACATGATGAAAGGCAGGCGAAGCATTTTTTTAGTTATTTTGCTGCTGGTGGTAAGCGGCTGTGCAACTATCCCCACGGGTCCAAGTGTGATGGTATTGCCACCGGCCGGAAAGTCCTTTGATCAATTCCAAGCCGACGATGCCATCTGCAGGCAATTCGCCTACGACCAGGTGGGTGGAGTGACCGGCCAGGAGGCGGCGCAGAGGTCCGCGGTGTCGAGTGCCGTTATCGGTACCGCCCTGGGGGCAGCTGCAGGTGCCGCTATTGGCAGTGTCTCAGGAAGTGTGGGCGCTGGCGCGGCTATAGGCGCCGGGAGCGGGCTGCTTCTTGGGAGCGCAGCAGGTACCGGCTATGCATCGGGCTCTTATTACGAGGCGCAGCGTCGGTACGATAATGCATATATCCAGTGCATGTATTCCAAGGGGAACCAGGTCCCGGGCGTAGTGACGTCTACCAGGCGAGTTCGGAGGATGGGTCCGCCTCCTCCGCCTCCTGACCTCAGTACCGTATCCCCGGACTATTATCCTTCGCGCTATTCAGCTCCACCGCCGCCACCACCGCCCAAAGTGATTGATAAGATCACCTTGATGATCCACTTTGACACTGACAAAGCGAACATTAGAAAAAGCTATGAGGAAGAGTTGAAGAGGGGAATTGATTTTGTGAAAAAATACCCTGGTTCCAAGGTGCAAGTGGAAGGTCATACGGACAGCGTCGGCTCAGATAAATACAACCAGAAACTCTCTGAAAGGAGAGCAGAGGCCGTAAAGAACTACCTTGTCCAAAAAGGTGCAGTGGATGCATCTAAGATAACATCTGTAGGGTACGGTGAAACAAGACCCGTAGCCTCTAACAAAACAACGCAGGGAATGTCTCAAAACAGACGTGTAGAGATTCTCATCCTGTCTGATTAAGAGTACAGGACTCTTGCCTCGCAACTTCACCTTCTACGGAGAGGGGTTGGACAGCCCCTCTTTCTACTCCTGCTCATAAAGCCCATCAGGGGTCAGACTACATGGCGATCTTCTTCTTGACTGCCTTTGCCGCCGATGAGGTCTTTTTCGCAACGGTCTTCTTGACGGCAGTGACCTTCTTTACCACCTTCTTCGCCACTTTTTTCTCGACCTTCTTTGCCTTCTTTACGGTCCTCTTCACCGCTTTTTGCAC
>JBAIXS010000029.1:0-2626 GCA_037916395.1 Candidatus Sulfobium mesophilum | reverse complement strand
AAAAAGATGCGTATTGACCGGCTTATGATTCAGCAATAACCTCTCACAATAATATCGCCCCGATGATGCCAGCTCCTATGATCACAAAAGAAGGATCTGTCTTTGTAAAAGCTATAACTGAAAAGCTCATGATAGCGATTCCAAAAGTAGTGGGATCAACCAGCGCCGTGTTTCCCAGCGAAATAGCCACGGCGGCCAATAGCCCAATTACGGCGGGTTTTATCCCTTTAAAACTGGCCTGAACGATTGTCGACTCTCTGTAATCGTAATAATACTTTGCCACGATGGTTACAATTATGATGCATGGCAGATAAGAACTCACCATCGCCAAAATCGCCCCTAAGAGTCCGCTGATTTTATATCCGATAACCGCATTCATGACGGTCAGGGGGCCCGGAGTGAGCTGCCCGATTGCTATAGCGTCCAGAAATTCCTGATTTGTGAGCCAATGATTGTTTTCCACAAATTCCTTCTGAAGCATGGGAAGCATTACAAAGCCGCCGCCTATAGTAAGGGCGTTGATGACAATAAGTATCCAGCAAAGTTTTAGTAAAACCATCATGCCCTCCTTCCATATACGATTAGACCGAGTATTCCCGAAGCCAGAATAAGACCGATGGGATTCAGCTTAAATACCGCAAGAGCAAAGAAAGCAGCCAACGCAAACAGCCCCGTCTTATAATTCTTGATTGTGGCCTTTGCCATCTTGAAAATTATTGAAAGAAGAAGCCCGACGACGGCTGCCCCAACGCCTTTCATAACCGAAGTCAAAAGAACATTGCCTTTGCTCTTTACGTAGAAAATTGCAAGGAGTGTGGCCAAAAGAATGCCGGTAAACGATTGACCGACAGTTGTGGCAAGCGCGCCCTTTAGCTTTCTTAATTTGTATCCGATGCAGATACCTGTATTTACGATAGGCGGTCCCGGTGTCATCTGTCCAATTGCCACGCTTTCGACAAACTCCTCATGGGTAAGCCATTTTCCTTTTTCTACGAGTTCCCGCTCAAAAAAAGCGAGCATCGAATATACTCCGCCAAAGGAGAAAGAGCCTATTTTAAGGAACTTCCAGAAAATATCTTTGATAGTTACTTTATTTTCCATTGTTCTCACCAATAGTTGCACTTTTATGACGCCAGCCCTGCCAAACTCCGCATTAGGCGAACCGCTCAAGTTTACCTTTTTGACTATAGGATCACGAATTTGATATTATTAGTGTCACTATATCTAAATCTCGGAAACTTGTCAAGATGTCGCTGAGTCTTGCATGGTTCACCCAATTTGTGCGGAAATAAAGGAGAGTTACTGTATAAGGGAGTATAGACGTCATATGATGGTCGTACCGTAGTAGATATGGAGGCATGAAGATGGCAAGGGAAAAACGATCTGAGAAGACAGGCTTTTCAAGAGGGGCATTGAGCGGCATAATTCATCGGAACATTGTTTCATTACCGGAAGGCAGGCAGTATCTGGACTCTGAGCAGCTTAATGAACTGGAGCAATCATTCCGCGCATGGAGTGAAGAAACGTCGCGTGCCGATGTGCGCTTTTCACGCAGACGCATCTTGCTCATTTTTTTACTGATTAGATACACCGGGGCCAAGCTGAACGAAGTGTTGTCCGTAGCCCCGCTAAAGGACATCGATTTTGTAAAACAGTCAGTATTATTTCGTAATGACGAAACTGGCGCCGGGCAAAACGTGCGGGAGGTCTTCATAGCCCAGGCTCTGTCGAGCGAATTACATTCCATGCTGGTCGAACCTGAGTTTAGAAAAACGATAGGAAAAACCTTTGGTGTTGATCCCGGTTTTGTGCGGCGGAAATTCTATGAGCGGGCGCAAGCCTGCGGGATTTCAAAAGAAATGGGGGGGCCGGAGATGATTCGGAAATCTCGGGCTGTGGAACTGATGCAGAACAATATGCCCCTGCCAGCGGTTCAAATGCTCCTGGGGCATTCGACGCCTAATCTGACCTCGTCCTATGTTTCATTCTCTGAAGATGAAATTCAGCAGGTGACCAGGTATTTTATGGAAAAGGAATCTAGACGAAAAACTAGCGCCAGAAACTCTTTTTTTGGCAAGATTGGCACGTTGCAACGCGGTGACATACAAACCCTGGTAGAACTGTCGACGATTCAAGGCCAGCGGGTTACGACAGTGATCACAAACGATAGCGTGGAACGGCTCGGCTTAAAGGAAGGGAAAATGATCACGGCCGAAGTTAAGGCCCCATACGTCATTTTAGAGAAGACAGGCGAAGAGCCCAAATCAAGCGCAGAAAACAGATTCAAGGGGCTCATCGAACAAGTTAACGTGGGGAGGGTCAACACGGAATACGTAATCGGTATTTCAGACGGAACGAGAATTTGTTCTATCACCACAACGGAGAGTGGGCGACGGCTTAATCTGAAGAAGGATGACCAGGTCTGGGCGCTCTTTAACTGCTTTGCTGTAGTGTTGCGTCTCGATTAAACTGGGCTCTCTGATAGGGTGAGAAAGCTCGCCTACCGTACGATAAGATACTCAATGAAGGCCGCAAGAAAGATGAAAAAACCCGCCGGCACTATTTTCCTGTAGATGCCCAGAAGGTCTGCCTTAAAATACTGCCTTGTGAGGACAAGGCAGAGATG
>JBAIXS010000028.1:0-9777 GCA_037916395.1 Candidatus Sulfobium mesophilum | reverse complement strand
TCTAAAGTTTTTTAAGGGCGAATAACTTTTCCTTCAATCGTTGCATCAGGCCTGGTGTTGCTCCCACCGTCAGGGGCACTGGGATAAGATATATAGGGATGCGGATGTCTGCTACAGCCGGATTTATTATTATCGATTATTCCTCAATATATTATATGGACGTTGCCAGGACGGCGCTGCCTGCGGTGAGAAACGGCAAGTTTGTCCAGGTCAGGCACGGCGACACAGAGTACCTTATCCTTTCACCCAAGGAATACAGCGCTTATCACTCCGACATCGTTGAACGGTTTTGCCGGGAGAAGTCTATCGACGGATCATATCGGGAAGGAAAGAAGCGCTTTGATATCCATGATGCAGAGTGGGTTGTCATTGGCGGCGGAAAATATGAGATGGATGAGACAAGGAGATATATCCGCTTCCATGACAACTCAATGGCCTATGGCAGGTTTGACGCTCATACGTTGAGCGACGGGGTCAGTCAAAGTGATATGTTTAAGGGCTATGAAGTGTCTGTTCAATAACGGCGCAGCAATATGAAGGAGATAGAGTGCCGTAAGGGATGCGGGGCATGCTGTATAGCCATCTCCATTTCTTCTCCTATTCCCGGGATGCCCAAGGGCAAGCCCGCGGGAGTCAGGTGCATCAATCTTCTGCCCGGAAACATCTGTAGTATTTACCGAAGTCCTGAGCGGCCGGGAACATGCCGGAATTTCCGGGCATCCGAGGAATGGTGCGGAAGGTCACGTCAAGAGGCGATGGAGCGCCTGTCAAGGCTTGAGGTCCTGACCACCGGACCGATGGGTCCGTAAGTTGTCCTTAGCCCAAGTACTTAGTGACCGCATGCGATAATATCCCATGGAATCCCTTCCTGTTGACGAAATACTGCCCCTTCTGAAAGAGGCGGTTTTATCCAGGCCGTCAGTGGTATTGCAAGCCCCGCCCGGCGCCGGCAAGACAACCCGCGTTCCTCTTGCTCTTCTGGAAATAATACCTCCTGATAAAGGCCGCATCATAATGCTGGAGCCGCGGAGGATTGCGGCGGCGGCTGCGGCCCGG
This sequence comes from Candidatus Sulfobium mesophilum, assembly GCA_037916395.1. Lineage (GTDB taxonomy): Bacteria > Nitrospirota > Thermodesulfovibrionia > Thermodesulfovibrionales > UBA6898 > Sulfobium > Sulfobium mesophilum_A. The sequence continues at coordinate 8,721 of JBAIXS010000028.1, read as the reverse complement.
TGGATGGCAAAGGGCCTCGGGGAGCGGGTCGGGGAAACTATAGGGTATTCGATCCGGTTTGAAAGCCGTGTTTCGAAGAAGACGCGCATAGAGGTGGTCACCGAGGGGATACTCACCCGGCGCATTCAGGCGGACCCGGGCTTGGGAGGCGTCTCGGCTGTTATATTCGATGAATTCCACGAAAGAAGTCTTCATGCGGACCTCGCGCTGGCCCTTTGTCTTGACCTGCGCCGGGCGCTCAGGGAAGACCTGAAAATACTCATAATGTCTGCGACGCTCGACTGCGGTCCCATTGCTTCACTTTTAGATGGAGCTCCTGTGATTTCCTCCGCAGGCAAGGTCTTTCCCGTAGAAGAACGCTATCTGCCGGATAAGGCCGGCCCCCTGCCGAAGCGTGTTGCCGCAGCAGTCGATAAAGCAATGCGCGAGACCTCGGGAGATATACTTATTTTCCTGCCTGGCGCCGGGGAGATACACGCATGTAATTGTGCTATTGATGCGATGCCGGGCATCCGCGGGAAAGAAATTAAAGTGCATCCCCTTTACGGAGACCTGCCTTTTGAGGAACAGGAGCGTGCTATTTTGCCATCCGGAAAACGAAAGATCATTCTTGCGACAAATATTGCCGAGACGAGTCTCACTATTGAAGGAGTGGGCGTAGTTATCGATAGCGGCCTGACGAGAAGGCTTCAGTATGAACCCGCTACCGGTATGAACAGGCTCGTTACGGTCGGAGCTTCAAAGGCATCGGCCGAACAGAGAAAGGGCAGGGCCGGCAGGCTTGGGCCGGGTGTTTGCTACCGTCTTTACAGCCGAAATACATTTGACTCAATGCTCCCTTTTGCCCCGCCTGAGATGCTTGTATCAGACCTTTCTTCTCTTGCGCTCGAACTGGCTGTATGGGGGGTGAAAGAACCTTCGGTCCTTTCGTGGCTTGATGCACCTCCTGCTCCGGCATGGAAGTCGGCTGTCGGATTGCTTATGGACCTTGGCGCGCTTGATAAATCGGGGGCGGTCACACAGGAAGGAAGAAAAATGGCGCGTCTGCCCCTTCATCCCAGGCTTTCCCGTCTTTTGCTTAAGGCAGAGGAACTCGGATGTGTTTCGCTCGGCTCAGACATTTGCGCCCTTCTTTCTGAAAGGGACTTCATCCGGAGGCCCACTAAAACGGGACGAATGGTTTCTGACAGTGACCCTGAAATAGCAACGAGGACTGATATCTTAGAGGAGTGGAGGAAAGGAGGCAGTGCGCCGGACAACTCGGATCCCTGGGCGTTAAGGACAGTGGACAGAGCAGCAAGGCAGCTTGTAAGGTTGATGGGGGGTGAAAGTAAGGGTGACGGGCAGAATATTCCGGGTCCTGATAATGTCGCCCGGCTGCTTCTTAACGCTTTTCCCGACAGGATTGCTCAGCTCCGCCAGGGGGCAGACGGACATTTCATCCTCTCACAGGGAAGGGGTGTGCGGCTGGCTTCAAAAACGGGTTTGGGCAGGAGTCCCTTCATCGTTGCGGTCAATGTGGATGCTGGATCAAAAGCCGAGGGTTTTATACATCTTGCCGCGCCGCTCTCCGAGGAGCTTATCCGAAGCGAATATTCCGCCCGTATCGAGACAGTCAAAAGGATAGACTGGGATAGGAGAGACGAAAAGATAGTTGCGACAGTTGAAGAGCGAATTGGAGCAATAATCCTTTCGTCAAAGCCCTTCAATCCGGCAGATGCAGAGGCGGCGCCCGTCCTTTCCGATGCGATCAGGTCGTCTCCCGGAATGCTTTCCTTTAGCAGGGAGGCAAGGCAGTTTCAGGGCAGATGCGCTCTCATGAGGAAGGCTTTCCCTGAAGAGCAATGGCCTGATCTTACAGACGAGCGCCTCCTGTCCGACCCTAAAGAATGGCTGCTGCCCTGGCTCCCGGGGCTGCGGAGCAAGCAGGACATTAGAGATATGGATATACTTCCGGCTCTCAAGGCCATGCTTAACTGGCAACTGTCAAGGCTTCTTGAAGAAAGGGCCCCTTCGGCAATCGTTGTGCCGAGCGGTCATCACGTTCCGATAGATTATACGTCCGGCGATGTCCCGGTCCTTGCGGTGAAGCTGCAGGAGATGTTCGGCCTTGCAGATACCCCTTCAGTCGCCGACGGGCGGGTTAAGGTGATCCTTCACCTCCTTTCCCCTGCTCGCAGGCCTGTACAAATAACACAGGACCTGAAGGGATTTTGGAACAGCGGGTATCAGCAGGTGAAGAAGGAGTTGAAGGGCCGTTATCCGAAGCATCCATGGCCGGAGGACCCGTGGAACGCAGTTCCCACGAGAAAGACGACACGCCAGCACTGACATAGACCACGCAGGGTGATTGCACAGGCTTTGTGATGGTGGTGAAGTTCATCAATGGAAGATGAGAAAGTAATGTCCTGTTCTTGTCATCCTGGCTTGTCCGGAATCTTTCTTTAGAAGGACTCCCGATTCTCCTCGGCGAATCCGCCTGTGTGCGGACAAGCGGGTGAGTGACAGATCAGGGAATAATTGCATGGGGCATCAGCCATGCAAGAATCAATAAATTGCGGCGGGGTACTGAAAAGCAACTATTCAGTGGGCGGCGGTGATTAATCTTTTTATTACTGCTTTCAGTTTTTCCAGTTTAGAGTCTTTTATGACGTAGGCGTCTGCCAGCTCTGCCCTGGCATCGTGACTGTATGCATCATAGCCGGTGAGTAATATTACAGGCACTTCCGGCCTGATGGCCTTCATCTGCTCAAGAAGTTTCAGGCCTTCCCTGGGGGCCGACACTGAAAGATTGATATCAAGAGTGACAATGTCGGGGTGTTCATTTATAAATAGTTCCATCCCTTCGTCACCCGTTGTTGATGAAACTACTTCGTACCCCTCGTCTTCAAATTCCAACTTATAAAGACAGCATAGGGTTACTTCGTCCTCTATAACGAGAATCTTCACTGAGAATATAATAAGCATCTGCGGTCTTAAAATCCAGAGTGAAATATCCGGCTTTTGCCGGGGACAGCGGCGCTAACTATGATAAATCGCGATATGGGACACCAGGCACTACCCCTGTTGGGTCATGTGTTCATCACGGTCATCGGGTTCGCAGCCGGATTTCGGGCGGCTTGCAACAAAGAAAAGACAGGAAGATACGATAATGGTGATGCAGGCTATTGTGAATGCGAGCGATTTCCCATGCCACAGCCCGGCAAACCATGTCGTAAGCTCATTGGCAAGCACATTTATTTTTCCGCCATAAAGCTCCAGGTTATGCAGATACATTTTTGAATCTTCAGGCGCAACCGGATATACATTTCCACCGACCACTTCATAGCCTAAGGCATCGTTCGAATTATCCGCGGCTGTCAAATAAATCAGGATTGCACTGCCCAAGCCGGTCAGCAGGATAAATACAGCGATTAGGTAAAGACGTGCTTGACGGCCTGCCAGTTTCATTCACTGTTACCTTCTTTTCTTTTTTGGAAAGGATTTTGAGGATGTTGCCTTTGCTTTTGTGACCGTGATCTTCTTGCCTCTTATGACGGCCCTGTTCATTGCGGCCAGGACCTTTTCGACGATCTCGGAAGGGACTTCGAAGAAAGTAAAGTTATCCATTATATCTATCCTTCCGACGCGTTTGCCCGGGATGCCGCCCTCGACAGCAATTGCCTTGAGTATCTCCGCCGTCTGGACCCTGTCCTTGCGGCCCAGCGTCATAAAGAGCCTTGTCATGCCTCTTTCTGCCACAGCAGGCTGTCCTATTCTTTTTTCGCCTGAAGGACGCGGCTGGTGTTTTGCAAGCTCCGGCACTTCCATGCTCCCAAAGGCCAGTGAAAGGGCCGCCGCGCCTAATTCTTCTATGTCTGCAGATTCGGCAAGTTCCCGGATAATGGCCATATATGTTCTGTGCTTCCCCTTATCTATAACTTCAGAGAGGTCTGCCTTTATCTGCCTCTGACGGGCTTTTCTTACCTCTGAGGCAGAGGGTATCTCCTGCCGGCTCAGCTTTGTCTTGGCGATCCTTTCTATCAACTGAAGCTGCCGGTATTCGCGGGGCGTCACAAAAGTGACGGCTATGCCGGTGCGTCCTGCCCTGCCGGTCCGGCCGATCCTGTGGACATATCCCTCCGGGTTTTGGGGGATGCTGTAGTTGATGACGTGACTGATATTTTCTATGTCTATTCCCCTTCCCGCAACATCAGTGGCGACGAGGATATCGACCATGCCCTCCCGGAATTTGCCCATGATATCTTCTCTGTGTGACTGGGTGAAGTCACCGTGGAGGGCGCCCGCGTTATAACCCAGTTTCTGAAGCCTTGCAGAAACGTCATCGACCTCTCTTTTGGTGTGACAGAATATAAGCGTCCGCTCAGGCGACTCTACATCAAGAAGTCTTCTTAAGACCTCCGGCTTGTCTCTCTCAAGCACTTCGTAGAATACCTGTTTGATCTTGGGGGCGATCACGTCTTTTACGTTGATCGCGATTTTAAGAGGATCGCGCATATATTTCTTTGCGATCTTCAGGATCTCAGGCGGCATGGTGGCTGAATAAAGCATCGTCTGTCTCGACGAAGGCGTCATTTCCAGAATCTTTTCGATATCGGCGATAAAACCCATGTCGAGCATTTCATCTGCCTCATCGAGGACAACCGTCGATACGTTGCCCACGGACAAAGTCCCTCTGTTTAGGTGGTCGATGATACGCCCGGGAGTGCCGACTACGATATTGGTGCCCTGTCTGAGGGTCCTGATCTGTTCCACAATGGATGCCCCTCCATAGACCGTAAGTACCGAACACTTTTTGTATTTTGCGAGTGACCCCAATTCCTCGGACACCTGTATAGCCAACTCGCGGGTAGGTGTTATTATCAGGGCAGCAGGTTTTTTGCCGGAGAAATGCTTTTCGATGATAGGTATGCCAAACGACGCGGTCTTGCCGGTTCCCGTCTGGGCCTGGCCGATGACGTCCCGGCCTTCCAGCGCGGGCGGTATCGTTAATTCCTGTATAGGCGTGGGCTCCTCGAAACCCATTTCATTGATTGCCTTGATTACGGCCGGGCTTAAGTTGAGGGTGTTGAAACTTCCTGTCAATTTCTCGTTCAATAAACAGCTCCTTCTGTCCGGTGAAAAATAAAACCTCAGGGCCTTAATATCCCTGAGGTCGATTGTTAGTGAGAGTTATACTATGGCCTGATTATTATCGGTCATTTCCAGGTGCGTTGTCAACGAAATGAATTGCTTAACAGGAAAACGATATGACGCTTGCCTAATTGCCCGAGTAAAGCTCAAAAATACCGTTCACCTTGCGGCCAAAGAACATAAGTCCCTGATATTTGAAGGTTCCGTCAGACCCCGGAGTGAGCCTGCCGTCAGCAGCAAAATTCTGCTGCACATCTATCGGATCAAATATGATATAGGCGCCATAATTATAATTTACGATGTCTGAACTGTCTTTGGGCGACTCCGGCAGCATATCAAGCATCTGCTTTGAAGCAATGACAACAGTTACGCTTCCGCTTAAACCTGAAATGTTAGAGTTCAGAGCCGTGAGATATGGCGTGTATACACCCGGTACTGATGACCAGTCGCCGGTAAAGACATGGGCGAAGGACCATACGGGAATGCCTGATGCATCACGGACGCCTTTCCAGATAACGGTAGCGGCTGGCAACATCCCGCTGCCAAGCAGATAGACTTCCACTCCGTCAACAAAACCAGGCCACCCTGCTGCACGCCATTGATTCTGTATATCCATCGAAGAGAAATGGAAAGACACCGTGGCCATTAAATCACCCTGTGGAGAGATGAACGGAGATGCCGTTGCCACAAGACGGTGGTCCGCGGGGAGAGCCTGTGAAGAAATCGACGCGGCATGAGAGTCTCCCTGGGGAGCGTTAAAGGACGTCACAGTAAACATTGGCTGATCGGCAGCAGCAGCGTGTCCTGCTATCAATGTCACGACAACCGTCGCTATAAGCATTAAAACCTTTCTCATGTTTTTTCCTCCTGCAGCAATATGTTTAGAAACCAAATTATTATAACGCTTCTTAACTAATATCGTGAACTGGCGAAAGCTCATGATCAGGTCTTCTGTCCAAGCCATCCGGACTGCAAGACAATGCCCACGATGAGCAGCAAAATGAACAGCGGTCCGGTCACCCCCGGGCCGAGATGAAATGATCTAATTATGAGACCGGCGCCTATGAAAGAGGAGAGCACGATGAGAGTCCAGCGGAACAATATCTTCATAAGGATGGCTCCTATCACACCGCCCACGATGAATAACAGCAAGTAATAGTTGCCGGGATCTTTACCGAGTTCCCTAAGGAATTCGATAAAAAGGTAGCCCCCGGCAACAAATCCTCCCACCAAAATGGCAAGCTTCTGAAAATAAAAGGCCAATACAGCGCCTACGGCTCCTACAAAAAACGCAACGACCAGTGCGGTGTTATGAGGCTGCCCGTGCAAAAAATGTTTTGCAAGGTCAAATCCGAAAACGAAGCCGACCCCGCCAAGGAAAAGCCAGTAAAGCCTCCGGCCCATCGTAAGCAATGCGGCTCCAAGCACCAGTCTGAAGATATCCACGGCAGTATTAGTCTATCACGTATTTCTGGAAATAGACGCAGCAGTGAGAATTCTTTTCCGGTGGCTATATGACAAGCGTCATAGCAGGTCTCGCCCGAAGCCTTTAATATCTTAAGGTATGAAGGCAAGACTTTTTCTGAAAATATTTAAGGGGAGGTGTTTGTATGAGTAACAAGGCTGCAAGAAATCTATTTGTATTCGGCAGCCTCTTTTTTTTCGTGATCTTTCTGGCCCTTTCGGTCGACACAATCGGAAAGGTAGACAAGAGGGCGCCGGAGATCACCGAAGAGGTGAACGCAGGCAAGATGGTCTGGCACAAATACGACTGTATAGGATGCCACACCATCTTCGGGACCGGTTCTTATTTCGCGCCGGACATGACTAAAGTGGTGGAACGGAAGCCGAAAGACTATCTGAAGAAATTCGTTATGGATCCGCGCGGTGTAAATCCCAAGGCGGCTATGCCGAAACTGGGCATCACCTCGGATGAGGCTGACCATCTGGTGGCATTTCTCGAATGGATCTCCAAAGTGGATACAAATGGCTGGCCACCAAAGCCTATACTGGCGACTGCGGCAGGTGTCGGAGGCGCGGAACTGACGCCGGGGCAGAGGGTCTATCAGTCGCTTGGTTGTTCCGGTTGCCACATGATAAACGGGATTGGCGGCACCACAGGACCGGATCTTACAAAGGTGGGAGCCAGAAGGGACAGGACCTGGCTTATGGGTCATTTCAGGAACCCGGACGATTATGTAAAGGGATCCGCTATGCCCAAGGTCGAGGCGTCCGACGCGGAAATTGAACAGTTAACAGTTTATATGCTCTCACTTAAATAGGAGGTGTCGAGATGAGTGTAAAATATGAAAGCCAGAAGATCGCACAAAATTTTTTCACCTTTGCTGTGCTCCTTTTTCTGGTCCAGGTAATAGTGGGATTAATCGCGGCGGTGCAGTTCATGCGCCCGGATTTCTTTATTTTAAACTTCAACGTCATAAAAACGCTCCATATCAATGCCCTGATAGTCTGGCTGCTTGCCGGCCTGATGGGGGCGACGTATTACGTTATCCCCGAGGAATCGGAATCTGAGCTCTGGAGCCTTCCCCTTGCGAAGCTTCAGTTCTGGGCGACGGTTGTGACAATAACACTGGTAGTTCTCGGGTATATCTGGGCAGGCCTTAACCCCCAGGCAAATACTACTATTTTCGGCACTCTAACACTTAACGAGGGAAGAAAATATATCGAAGCGCCAAGGTGGGCGGATGACCTTATCGTCGTATCGGTTCTGCTCTTTATATTCAATTGCTTCATGACGGTATATAAGACAAAGAGATGGACGGGGATACAAGGAGTTCTCCTTGGCGGCCTTACTTTTCTTGCTTTAATGTATCTGCCCGGGATGTTTTATACGAAGAGTATGGTAAAAGACCAGTTCTGGTGGTGGTGGGTCGTGCATCTCTGGGTAGAAGGGGCATGGGAGATTATTGCAGGGGCACTGCTTGCCTTTATGCTCATGAAGGTGATAGGAGCCAGGAGGGAAGTGCTCGAAAAATGGATGTACCTCGAAGTCGGAATGGTTATGTTCACCGGCATACTGGGCACTGGCCATCACTATTACTGGATAGGGACTCCCTCCTACTGGCTGTGGGTTGGCGGCATATTCAGCTCCCTTGAGCCGGTCCCGCTTCTCATCATGGTGTGGGATGCCTTTAGAACAACTCGTGAAGCGCGCAACGTTACCAATAGGGCAGGTCTCTATTACACTGTTTCACATGCGATATTCAACTTCGTCGGGGCCGGATTATGGGGCGTGATTCATACCCTTCCGCAGGTGAACAAGTGGACGCACGGGACCCAGATAACCACGGCACACGGACATCTGGCTTTCTACGGGGCGTACGTACTTCTCGTAATGTCAATGATATATGTGACCCTGCCTGCGATCAGGGGCGTAAAAGAGTATGACTCATCCAGAGCGCTTCAGTCTTTTTGGTGGATGACGATATCGATGATATTCATTGTCCTCACAACCACGGGGGCCGGCATGGTCCAGACCTATATGGAACGCCTCATGGGCCTTGACTATGTTGCTGTCAAGACGACCTACAACCTTTGGTTCTGGATACTAAGGGCGATATTCGGAGT
>JBAIXS010000027.1:0-21681 GCA_037916395.1 Candidatus Sulfobium mesophilum | reverse complement strand
GTACCGGACATCCGGGAAGTCAGGGAAAATCCCTCTTCACGAAGCGCTAAATTGAGAGGAGCGGAGAGACTATGATATGTACTAAAACGGACAGCAATATGTTATCATTACTGTACAAGCCGCTGTGCGTCGTAATCCTCCTATCAGGCTTGTTCGGACTTATTTGGCTCAGATCCGGCGTAGTGACGATCGCATACGACCTCAGGAACCTCGAAGAGAAAAAAATGGATTCCCTTAAAGACAGAAAAATACTCCTGGCAGAGCGGGCGAAACTCATGTCGCTGGAGAAAATCGATGCCTCTTTCCGCGGCAACCTGCAGGCAGAAACGAGGCTCGCGGCGGGTGATAACATGTTTTCCAACAGGGTAAGGGTGATACACATTAAGCGGAACAGCGTCCCGGGAACATATAAGGTTTCACTTGCGCGAGAGGGGCAGGGCGTCGGAGGAAAAGAAGGGTTTGAGTAAAAAGCGCGCCATTATCTTAAACACTGCCGTAATATTCGCTTTCTGCGCAATCTGTCTGCGTCTTGCTTTTCTGATGGTATTTGACCACAAGGTCCTTGCTGAAAAGGCCAAGCTCCAGCAGATAAAGGCCGAAGACATCCACGCCATGAGGGGGAATATCTACGATCGCAGAGGCAGAGAATTTGCCGTGAATGTCGAACTTGAATCACTTTATTGCGATGCAAAGGAAGTAGATATCGACAGCGAGAGGGTGGGGAAGCTTGCTACAGCCCTGGGCATGGAGCCAAAGGTCATCCAGGCCAAGTTTCAGCCTAATAAGAGATTTACCTGGATAAACAGGAAACTCCCGCCCGAAACTATTCAGAAGGTAAGAGCGGCACTGGGAATAGGGCAAAAGGCGGGAGCTTCAGGCGAATCGGGTTTCGGATTCGTGCCGGAGGCTAAAAGGTTTTATCCGAAAGGCATGCTTGCCGCCAATGTAGTGGGCAGTGTAGGGATGGACAACCAGCCCCTTGAAGGGATCGAACTTAAATATGACAAATACCTCAAAACCACCGGTGGAAAAGTCTATCTCGAGAGGGACGCAAGCGGAAAGATGCTCTCTCCGGGCGTAAATATGGAGACGAGAGGAAATGACATCTTGCTTACTATTGACGAGGGTCTCCAGTATATAGTCGAAAAAGAACTCGACAAGACTATGGCCAAGTGGAGGTCCGTTGCCGCTTCAGCCATCATGATGGACCCATTTACGGGCGAGATACTGGCAATGGCCGGCAGGCCGTCCTTTGACCTTAACGGCATGGGAGGAGCGAATAAGAACGATGTAAGAAACAGGGCGATCACCGATATATATGAGCCCGGTTCCACATTCAAAATAGTGGTGGGCACCGCTGCCCTTGAAGAAGGCATATTCAATCTCAACTCAACCTTCGACTGCAGCCGCGGAAGCATCGAGGCCGGTGGAAAAGTCGTTCATGACGCTCATCGCCACGGTCTGCTTACTTTCAAGGAGGTAATACAGAAGTCATCGAACGTGGGTTCTATCATGATCGGGATGAAGCTCGGTAAGGATAACATCTATAAATACGCAAGACTGTTCGGCTACGGGGATAAGACAGGCATTGATCTTCCGGGCGAAGTATCGGGATGGATAAGGAAGCCCGACAGGTGGTCGGCCACTTCGATCGGCGCGATTCCTATAGGTCAGGAGGTTGCCGTCACGCCTCTTCAGGTCCTGCGGGCTTATTCTGCGATAGCAAACGGCGGGTATCTGGTGCGTCCGCATGTCGTGTCCCAGATCAGGACCCATGAAGGACAGACGCTCTTAACATTCGATAAGCCGGAGAAGAAAAGGGTACTTTCCGAAAAGACCGCAACAGTCTTCAAAGATATTCTTAAAACGGTTGTCGAAGAAGGAGGGACGGCGACAGGCGCCTCTGTGGCGGGCAACAAGGTTGCTGGAAAGACAGGGACCGCCCAGCTTATCGACCGCAGGACCAAGAGATATTCAAAGGACAGGTTCGTAAGCTCCTTTGTGGGCTTTGTTCCGGCGGACGATCCCAAGCTTGCTATGATCATAGTTGTATATGAGCCCAAGGGCGCTATTTACGGCGGTACCGTTGCTGGGCCGGTTTTTAAGAACATAGCGGACCAGGCCCTGTCATATATGAACGTGCCCAGGGACGATGTCAACGAAAAGAACCTCCTTTTGGTGTCAAGATGATACTGGATAAAATAATCGAGGGTATTGATATAAAAAGTATCACAGGCCGGGCAGATGCCGAGGTCACAGGCGTAGCCTATGACTCAAGAGAAGTAATGCCGGGCTATCTCTTCGTGGCAATCCGGGGAGAACACGTTGATGGCCATGACTTCATTGAGGATGCTGCCGGAAGAGGCGCTGCTGCAGTTGTCTGCGAAGAGGAACCGGGCGGCTTCAGGACCGCGGCGGCACCGGTGGTCCATGTGAAGGACAGTCGGGCGGCATTGGCGGCGATATCAAACAACCTCTTCGGCAGACCTTCAGCATCTCTAAATGTTATCGGTGTGACCGGCACGAACGGAAAGACAACGACCACCTATTTAATTAAATCAATCCTTGAGTCCTGGGGCAGGAAGGTCGGTCTCATAGGGACGATACAATGCATGATCGGAGATGAAACTTATGATGCCAGGCACACCACGCCTGAGGCCCTGGAATTTCAGGGGCTCCTGCATAAGATGCTTGTGTCAGGCTGTACTCACGTTGTTTCGGAGGTTTCCTCCCATGCGCTGGCGCAGAAGCGGGTGGACGGCACCTTGTTCAGGACCGGCTTGTTTACGAACCTGACAAGAGACCACCTCGATTTTCATAAGACAATGGAGGACTACTATCTCGCCAAGGAGAAACTATTTAAGAACTTACTGCAAGGCGCGGCTGTAATAAATTTTGACGACCGATACGGAAAAAGACTGATATCAGATATTAAGAATTCTGGAACCAGGGTGGAAAGATGCTATACCTACGGACTCGACAAGGGTTCGGATTTCACCGCAGCTGACATAAGGAACTCATTTGATAAACTGCGTTTCAGGATACTTGCTGATGGCGGAATACATCAAGTAGAATCGTCCTTAATTGGCTTGCCCAATGTCTATAATATACTTTCAGCTGCCGCCGCCGCTGTCTCAATGGGCGTGCCCTGGGATGTGATATTAAAGGGGATAAAAGATGCCAAGGCAGTGCGGGGTCGCTTTGAAAGGGTCGAGGCCGGACAGAAATTTCTCGCTATAGTAGATTACGCCCATACCGAAGATGCACTTGAAAGACTCATCTATACCGCCCGCGGCCTTACAGAAGGGAAGATCATTACGGTATTTGGATGCGGGGGCGACAGGGATGCCGGCAAGCGGCCGAAAATGGGTGCTATTGCCACCAGGTTGAGTGATTTTGTGGTCATCACCTCAGACAACCCGAGATCGGAAAATCCGGATAAGATTATAAACGGGATAGAAACAGGTGCGGTGAGAAGAAACTATCTTATCGAGCCTGACAGAGGAGAAGCGATAAGAAGGGCTGTTCTTCTGGCGGGAGACAACGACGTTTTGCTCGTGGCGGGCAAGGGACACGAGAGTTCTCAGATCGTCTCCGGCGGAAGCTTTCATTTCAGCGACAGGGAGGTGCTTGAAGAAGCGATAAAGCAACTGGTCGGCAACGACTAAATCAGCATTTTTCAGGGGGGCTGTAATACATTTCATGAGGCATTTATTATTAGTTGACGAGATAGTGAAGGCAACGGGGGGAAAGGTACTCTATGCCAATAGGGAAGAGTTTACCGGGCTGTCTATTGATTCGCGGGCGACAGGCGACGGCGAGCTCTTTGTCGCTCTCAAGGGCGAACGGTTTGACGGCCATGATTTCCTCGGCGATGCGCTGAAAAAGGGAGCCGGTGCGATAGTCGGACGTGAACCCGAGAGAGTTTTCGAGGGCAGGACACTCGTCTGCGTTTCGGACACGCTCCGTGCGCTTCAGGATATAGCCAGACATATGCGCAGTTCAATGGACGTCCCGGTTGTCGGTGTTACAGGTACAAACGGAAAGACAACCACGAAGGAGCTGGTTGCCTCTGTCCTTGGCCAGAGACACAGGGTGCTTAAGACCAGCGGAAACCTTAATAATCATATCGGTGTCCCCCTTTGCATATCCCGGATGCAGGGCGATGAAACAGCTATGGTCATTGAGATGGGTTCGAACGCGGAGGGCGATATACGGCTCCTTTGCGACATAGCCCGCCCTGATGTTGGGGTTGTGACGAATGTCGGCCCTGCGCATCTCGAAGGATTTGGCAGCCTTGAGATGGTGAGAAAGACCGACCTGGAAATTTTAGAATATGTGAAGACAGTTACTGTAAACGCGGATGATATTTTCCTTCTTGAAGGCGTGAAGGGGTTTAGCGGAAAGATCGTCACCTACGGCATCGGAAACAAGTCGGACGTTTCTGCAGAAGGCATTGAGCTCAGTGAAAAGGGGACGCGCTTTATGATCCATTTTCCGGATGGCAGGAAACTGCAGGTCGACCTTGTAATCCCCGGAATGGTTAATGTGTATAACTCCCTTGCAGCAGCTTCCGTGGGCTTCGAACTGGGAATGAATAAGGAGCAGATAAAATGCGGTCTCGAATCTTTTCGCGGGGTTCCGATGAGGCTTGAGATTAAGGAAGTCTCAGGGGCGCTTGTGATAAGCGATGTCTATAACGCAAATCCTGCATCGATGGAAGAAGCGGTTAAAGAACTTATAAGATTAAAAAGACGCAGGGCCATTGCAGTGCTCGGAGACATGCTGGAACTGGGAAGTTTTTCTGAATCCGCCCACAGGGAACTGATAAGGGAGCTTTCCCCAAGAGGGGTTGATATTTTGATTGCGGTAGGAGGGCAGATGAAGAGGGCCGCCTCAGAATTCGGCGGGGTTGGATATGAGGCGGACGATGCCCAGACTGCAGGGTCCATGCTTTCACGCATAATAGCCGAGGGAGATACGGTGCTTATTAAGGGATCGAGGGGGATGCGCATGGAGATGGTCCTTGCGAACATCAAAGAGGCGGCAGGGGTGGGGAAAATTGCTGTATAAAATTCTCTACGGCATGCATGATTTTTTCTCCCCTGTAAATGTCTTTCGGTACATTACTTTCAGGACTGCCCTGGCGGTGATTTCTGCTATGCTGCTGTCTTTGCTCTTAGGACCAAGGATAATCGCGTGGCTTAAGAAGATAAGTATAACGCAGCAGATCAGGGACGACGGCCCTCAAACACACATGAAGAAATCCGGCACACCGACCATGGGCGGCATAATCATTATCGTCTGCATCGTCCTGACTGTATTGATGTGGGGCGACGTCGAAAATGTCTATGTATGGATAATGCTCTTTTCCCTCATCGGATATGGCGGGATCGGCCTGCTCGACGACTATCTGAAAGTCATAAGAAAGAACCCGAAGGGCCTCAGAGCGTGGTACAAATTCGGCGCTCAAATATTTTTGGCCCTGGCGATAGGCGTATTCCTTTATATGAATCCCAAGGACCCTTACAACGATGTGCTAAGCATCCCATTTTTTAAAAGATGGCTTTTCGATCTTGGATGGTTCTATATTCCATTTTCGATACTGGTCATGGTCGGCTCTTCAAACGCAGTTAATCTCACGGACGGCATTGACGGATTGGCTATAGGGCTCGTCGGAATAGCCCTTCTGGCCAATATGATCCTCGTTTATATCTCGGGGAATGCAAAGTTCTCGCAATACCTGCAGGTCCTCTATCTTCCCGGTACAGGCGAACTCACAGTGGTCTGCGGCGCCATGTTGGGGGCAGCGCTGGGCTTTCTCTGGTTCAACTCTTACCCGGCGGATGTGTTCATGGGAGATGTCGGCTCTCTAAGCCTCGGAGGTTCATTGGGTACCCTGGCCATCATTACCAAGCATGAAATAGTCCTGGCCCTCGTCGGCGGGATATTTGTGATAGAGACACTTTCAGTTGTGTTCCAGGTCGCATCATTCAAACTCACGGGAAAAAGAATCTTTAAGATGGCCCCCATCCACCACCATTTCGAACTCAAGGGGTGGCATGAATCGAAGGTCATCGTGAGGTTCTGGATCGTAGGCATAATGCTTGCGCTGCTGAGTATTGCAACGCTGAAATTGAGGTGATTATGACAAAACAGTCCAGGGTTCAAGATGCTGAGTCTTTTACTGACGGGAAAATGTTTTTGTGTATTTCTGTCTTTTTGCTATTCATTTTTTATATTTTGCTTTCTTCTGTTGTTTGCGCCGAGGTGATAAAGTCCAGGGCTGCTGTTGTGATGGATGCCGCCACAGGCAGGGTGCTCTACGCAAAAAACCCTGACCTTAAACTTCTTCCGGCGAGCACGACGAAGTTGATGACCGCCCTGGTCGTGGTGGAGAGGGCGAAATTGTCGGATGTCACCACAATAAGCAAAAAAGCGGCAAATACTGCTCCGACAAAGGTTGGATTTAAGGAGGGTGATAAGGTCACTCTTGAGACGCTGCTATATGCCGCGCTGATAAAATCTGCCAACGACGCGGCCGTTGCCATGGCGGAGGCGGTTGCAGGCTCAGAAGAAGAGTTTGTCAGGCTGATGAACAGGAAGGCACTGGCCATTGGGCTGGAGGATACGAAGTTCATTAACGCCAACGGCCTTCCTGGAGAAGGGCAGCATATAACAGCATACGACCTTTCGAAGATTATGAGACAGGCCATAAAATACCCGGTCCTGAAAGAAATACTCGGCACCAGGATGACCGAGGTAGCCACTGAAACGGGAAGGACCAAGTTCATCAAAAATACAAACAAGCTTTTGTGGTCTGACGAAGATCTCCTGGGCGGCAAGACCGGATACACCAGGCAGGCCAGACACTGCTTTGTCTGCGCGGGCGAGCGCGAGAATGAAACTATCATCGTGGCCCTGCTGGGGGCCCCAAGCAGAGACTTGCTCTGGAAGGAGTCAGAGGAGTTGATGGATTTCGGCCTTAAGGTCATCAACAGAAGCGAAGAGCCGGTGGTTTATCTGAGCAAGGTAGAAGGAGGCGAACCCAAGGCAACCAAGGCCTTATATACAGAAAGTGGCGCTTCAGACGAAGGAAAGAAATTGAAGGGGAAAAAAACGAAGTATGCCCGCTCGGCCAAGCATAAATCCGGTGTCCGGGTGGCAGGGAAAAAGAAGGGCAGCAAGACTATGATGGCCCATCATAAGAGCAAGCGAATGGTCAAAGTGGCGCAGAAAACCAAAAACAAGAAAACAAAGAAGACGAATGTGGCAGAGATGGAGCAGGATGGAGTTAAAGGGTAGGAAGGTGACCGTGGTCGGCCTTGCCAGATCGGGCGTGGGTGCTGCAAATTTGCTTGCAGATATGGGCGCCGAGGTAACCGTAACTGACAGGCAGCCGGAAGCCGATCTGAGCGGGCCTGTCAGCAGGCTGGCCCCTTCGGTGAGGCGCATGCTCGGGGGACATCCCGACGACCTCTTTGTGTCTGCCGATATGATAGTTGTGAGCCCCGGGGTCCCTCTGGAAATTGAGCAGATAGCTTCTGCGAAGGCAGCCGGGATTCCGGTCATCGGAGAACTGGAGCTTGCATACCAGATAATGGGCAAAGCGGAGAACGGAGGCGGAATTCCATTTTTGGCGGTTACGGGCAGCAACGGAAAATCCACGACTACTACGCTTCTGGATTATATGCTCAAGAAGGGCGGTTTTAATACGCTTCTTGGCGGAAATATAGGAAACGCATTAACTGAGGAGATTCTCAAGACTGCCAAAGATGAAGAATTAAACTTGAATGGAAACGGAAAAGATGGGAAATTCCCGCAGGATTATGTCGTAGCAGAGGTTTCCAGTTTTCAACTCGATTCCATAGTCCGTTTCCGCCCTCATATCGCAACCATACTTAACATCACCCCTGACCATCTCGACAGGTACCGCTCGCTTGCGGAATACGCCGCTTCGAAAGCGAGGATATTTGAAAACCAGAGGGAAGGCGATTTCATGGTCCTTAACGCAGACGACCCTGAAATAGAAAAAGTTGTCAGCCAGAGCTTGAAAGGTAAAAACGGAGGACCGGATCTGCTTTATTTCAGCCGAGTAAGGAAAGTTAAGGGTGTGTATTACAGGGATGGAAATATCTATTGCGACATGCCGGCCATCTCATGCATGCCTGACCGTCCTTTTATTCCTGCGGGGGAGATAAAAATCAAAGGTGTCCATAACCTGGAGAATGCCATGGCCGCTTCGGCCATGGCTCTCCTTGCAGGCTGCCCTCAAAAGGCGGTTATAGAATCCCTCAGGGAATTCGCCGGGCTTGAGCACCGGCTTGAATTCGTACGCGAACTCGACGGAGTCAGATATGTCAACGACTCGAAAGGGACCAACGTTGGTGCTGTGATGAAATCCATAGAAAGCTTCGAGGAGCCGGTGGTCCTGATTGCCGGCGGCAGGGACAAGGCGGGGGACTTTTCAGAACTCAGTGAACTTGTTGCACGCAAGGTCAAGGCCCTTGTTTTGATCGGAGAGGCTGCCGGGAAGATTAATGATGCTGTTGGATATCTGACCGATACGGTCATGGCAGCGGACCTCAAAGACGCCGTGACAATATGCCGCAGGAAGGCTGTGAAGGGTGATGTA
Organism: Candidatus Sulfobium mesophilum; assembly: GCA_037916395.1. Taxonomy (GTDB): domain Bacteria; phylum Nitrospirota; class Thermodesulfovibrionia; order Thermodesulfovibrionales; family UBA6898; genus Sulfobium; species Sulfobium mesophilum_A. Next base: position 13,046 of record JBAIXS010000027.1, on the reverse strand, counting down.
GTTCTTCTGTCGCCGGCCTGCGCCAGCTTCGATATGTTTGCGGATTTTGAAGACAGGGGAAGGCAATTTAAAAAACTTGTGGAGGAGTTGGCCTGATGAACCAAAGGGCGCACGATATGGAGGGGCTTGCAATAAAGTCATACGACAAGGTACTCCTTCTGATAATGCTCCTTCTGCTAGGGTTCGGGTCCCTTATGATCTATAGTTCAACTTCAGTAATAACGCCCCTTCTTGCAAAGAGGAACATCACGGAATTTTATTACTTCAAAAGGCATATCCTGACGGTGTTTCTTGGAAGTCTAGCGCTTCTTTTTACATATTCGCTGAGGGCTGAATTTTTGAAAAAGTTTTCCACAGTTATACTTGTGTTTTCGTTTGTCCTTCTCTGTCTTGTGTTTCTGCCCCACATCGGCGTAACGGCCGGAGGCGCCAGAAGGTGGATCAGGCTCTGGCCGACAACATTTCAGCCATCCGAACTGGTTAAGCTGGCGATGGTGATATTCCTTGCAAAGTATATGTCTTCGCCCGGATATAATACTGAAAAATTCGGTTCCTTTTTGAAACCTGTTGTAATTATGGCGGTTTTTCAGCTGGTGTTTCTGAAGCAGCCTGACTTCGGCTCGACGATGAGTCTCGCATTTCTGACTTTTGCGATGCTTTTCATCTCGGGGATGAGACTGAGATATATTGCCTCTGTCCTTATCCTTGCACTTCCGGTTGTTTATAAACTTGTGATGGAACCTTATCGACTGAGGAGGATAACCTCTTTTCTGGATCCCTGGAGGGACCCGCTCGGCAATGGGTTTCAACTTGTGCAGTCATTTATTTCGCTGGGCAGCGGCGGCCTCACGGGTCTCGGCCTGGGAGAATCGAAACAGAAGCTTTCGTTTCTTCCCGCCTCCCATACGGACTTTATCTTCTGTCTTGTTGGGGAAGAACTTGGGCTTATCGGGGCTTTGGTCCTTATCTCTCTCTTCATTTTTTTGTTCATAAAGGGGATTTCGATAGCAGGCAGGTCTAAAGACAAGTTTGTCTGTTATCTCGCCTACGGCCTTACCATGATGATTACGCTTCAGGCGCTGATCAACTTTTCCGTCGTTACGGGACTTGTTCCCACCAAGGGACTTCCGCTTCCCTTCCTGAGTTACGGGGGTTCGGCGCTCCTGGTGAACATGGCAGCCATAGGAATACTCCTTAGAATATCCAAGGGTGAGGAAGAAAAAAATATTTCTGAGAACCAGGACTTAAAGGCGAGAAGACTTGCAAGGCGAAATATTTATGCCAGGAAAGGGTGCAGCAATTGAAGGTGGTAATAGCCGGCGGCGGCACGGGTGGTCACCTATTCCCCGGACTGGCTATTGCCGAGGAATTCAAAAGAAGAGACGTGAACAGCGAAGTCATATTTGTCGGAACGGAAAATGGGATAGAGTCGAAAATAATTCCACGGGAGGGATATCCGATAAAGTTTATAAGGTCAGAGGGGATCGTAGGAAAGTCTCTTTTTAAAATGATAAAGGCAACTGCCGAACTGGTCCTTTCGGCCCTTGACTCCGGCCGGATACTGAAGGCCCTGTCGCCGGATATCGTGATCGGCGTAGGAGGTTATTCCTCGGGAGCCATCGTACTGATCGCAGGACTTAGGTCGATTCCGACGATGATCCACGAACAAAACTCTGTCCCCGGGCTCACAAACAGGATGCTCGGCAGGTTCGTAAAACGGGTATGCGTGACTTATTATGAAAGCGTCTCTTCTTTCCCGATGGGCAGGACTTTTCTGACCGGAAATCCCATCAGGGAGAAGATTCTTAAGGGCGAAAGGGAGGCCTCGTACCGGCTTTTTTCTCTGGCCGATGATATGTTTACTGTCTTCATATTTGGCGGCAGTTCCGGGGCCAGGTCGATCAACAGGGCGATGGTCGAGGCCCTGAATTACCTGACCGACCTTAAAGACAAGATCCAGTTCCTGCACCAGACAGGCGAAAGGGATTTTGAGGGCATACGTGAGGCCTACAGAAAAGCGGGTGCGAAAGGCACTGTCGCTCCTTTTATTTATCAGATGGCCGAGGCATATGCCGCGGCCGATGTCGTAGTTTCAAGGGCCGGGGCAACGACACTCGCTGAAATAACAGCCCTCGGAAAACCGGCCATTTTGGTCCCTTATCCTTACGCGGCCGGCCGGCATCAGGAATTTAATGCGTTGAAACTCAGGGAAATGGGAGCCGCCTTCATGATACGAGACGACGAAATGAGAGGCGAGACCCTTGCGAAAAATATCAGGGAGCTTTATGAGAATGAGGCTATGAGGGCCGAGATGCAGAGGTCGAGTCAGGGCCTTGGCAGGCCGGACGCCGGCAGCAAGGTTGTTGATATAGCAATGAGCTTGATGAAAAACGGGAAACACTGAACTTGAAAGTTGAAAGGGAAAAAACAGAAAAGATGATTTCGAAAGCAGAAGGACGCTCCGGTGTTTGAAAAATACAAGGTCATACATTTTGTAGGCATCGGAGGCATAGGTATGTCCGGCATCGCGGAGGTGCTTCTGAATCTGGGATACGATGTAACCGGCTCCGACCTGAAAGAATCGGACACGACAAAGAGGCTGAGTTCAATGGGTATAAAAGTGTATATCGGCCACAGGGAGGAAAATATCGACAGCGCACATGTCGTAGTCGTCTCATCGGCGGTTTCAGGTGACAATCCGGAAGTCAGAGCCGCGCAGGCTCTAAACGTGCCTGTGATTCCCCGGGCGGAGATGCTTGCAGAGTTGGGAAGGCTGAAATACGGCATCCTTGTTGCGGGCGCCCACGGAAAGACTACCACGACGTCGCTGATTTCGACTGTCCTGGGCAGTGGCGGACTCGACCCTACCCTTGTTATCGGGGGCAAGCTTAAAGCTATCGGCAGCAACGCGAAACTCGGGAAAGGGGATTTTCTGGTAGCCGAGGCGGATGAAAGCGACGGCTCTTTCCTGAAGCTGTCCCCGACTATTGCAGTCGTGACGAATATTGACCGTGAGCACATGGAATTTTTTAAGGAGATGAAACAGCTCAAAGATGCCTTTCTTTCCTTCATTAACAAGGTGCCTTTTTACGGGGTGGCGCTAATATGCAGCGAGAACAAATATATCATGGAACTTCTGCCCGGCATACACAGGAGGTTCCTCACATATGGATTTTCGGATGGGGCTGACATCAGGGCGGTGAACATTGAAAAAAGTTTCATGTCGACGAGTTTCGAAGTGGTCCGCAAAGGCACCGGTATGGGTAGATTTACAGTGCCTCTCCCCGGCATACACAATGTGCTGAATGCGCTTGCCTGCATCGGGGTTGCGTCAGAACTCAAGATGGACTCCGCCATCATCAAGGAGTCACTGGCATCCTTCAGCGGAATACAAAGACGTTTTGAACTGAAAGGAGAGGCCAGGGGGATAAAGGTATACGATGACTACGGTCACCACCCAACTGAGATAAGAGCAACGCTTGCCGCAGCTAAAGAGAACATGCGCTACCTGGGGAGCGGCTGCAGACTTTTTGTGGTGTTTCAGCCTCACAGGTTTACCAGGACAGCAGACCTAATGGAGGAGTTTGTTACGGCGCTGGAAGGACCCGATTCGGTAGTACTCCTTGACATCTATCCCGCGGGAGAGAAACCGATTGAGGGGATAACTTCCGAGGCGATGCTGCGAAGGATAAAGGCCGAGGGCAGGGGCAATGTTTCTTATTACGGGGATAAGGAGGAGGCCGTACAGTATCTGGCTAAGGAAATGAAACAGGGTGATGTGCTCCTTACCTTGGGCGCAGGGGATGTATGGAAACTCGGGGAAAAGACCCTGGGGAGGCTGAATGAAACTTAACCAGCAGGAATGGCGCGACTTATTTGAAGGTGTTTTTAAGGGAGAAATCGGGTTTGACACGCCGATGAGCGGGCATACCTGGCTTTCCATAGGTGGACCGGCCGACGTGTTCCTCATCCCGGAAGATCCTCTTTCGATAAGAAACCTTATGGTGGTTCTGAAGAATAAAGGTGTGCCGTTTTTCACGCTTGGCGGCGGCACAAATGTCCTCGTGCGCGATGGCGGAATTGAGGGCGTCGTCATTTCCTTGAAAAGTTTCAGGAGGATGGAGGTTATCAAAGAAGAGGATACCTATGCGGAGTTGTTTATAGAAGCGGGCGTGCCGCTTCAGAAGTATGTCAATTTCTGCAAGGAACGGGGATACTCCGGTGCTGAAGGACTAACCGGGATACCCGGAACGGTCGGCGGGGCTATCTGCGGAAACGCCGGTTCATTCGGCTGCGAGATGAAAGACTCTGTCGTGTCAGTGGCCATCATGGATTCTTCGGGCAGGTTAGACAGGTTTAAGGCGGAAGGATTGGGATTTGGTTACAGGAGGTCCGATATAAAAGAGACCGACATTGTCCTTAGCGCAAACATTAAACTCACGCGTCAGGATAAGGACGCGGTGACCGCAAGGACAGACAGGTTCTTCTCGGAGAAGAAGGCTGCCCAGCCAATTTCCGACAGGTCCGCGGGATGTGTTTTTAAGAACCCTCGGAATACATCCGCAGGACGCCTGATAGATGAGGCTGGATGCAAAGGAATGAGAGTCGGAGGGATTGAAGTCAGTCCGCTTCATGCTAATTTTTTTGTCAACCGGGGCGGCGGGACTGCGTCGGAGTATCTGGAGCTTATGGACCGGGTTTCGGCAAGTGTTCATGAGAAATTCGGCATAGCTCTTGAACCTGAGATCAAAGTGGCAGGGAGAAAGTAATGACAAAGAAGGTGCTCAAGACAAAGAAAATAGGCGTTTTGCTTGGGGGCAACTCTTCGGAGCGGGAGGTTTCCCTTAAGTCCGGCATGGCAGTATACAACGCTCTCAGGACAAAAAATTATAATGTGGTTGCCATAGATGCCGCCGGTGATCTGTGCCGGCTTCTTAAAAAAGAGCGTGTTGATATCGCGTTTGTTGTGCTTCACGGCGGGCATGGTGAAAACGGTGCTGTGCAAGGCCTGCTTGAAGTAATGAACATCCCTTATACAGGCTCCGGTATTCTTGCGTCTGCGCTTGCAATGGACAAAGAGGCTTCCAAGAAGATATTCCTCTATAACAGTATACCTGTGCCCGCCTTTAGCATAATGAGAAGTGAAGATGCGGGGAAGAAAAAATTCACTATGCGTTTTCCTCTTCCCTGGGTTGTAAAGCCGGCTGCTGAGGGATCAAGCGTGGGTGTGGAGATAGTGAAGGACAAAAGGTCATTTTACAAGTCCCTGAAGAAGTCGCTTTCTTACGGGGGGAGGGCCATTGTAGAGCAATATGTCCAGGGGAAAGAAGTTCAGATCGGGATCCTAAACGATAAGGTGCTCGGGGGTGTCGAGGTCAGGCCCTCGTTGGAATTTTATAACTATGAGGCCAAGTATACAGCCGGCCTTACAGAATATATACTGCCGCCGCGGCTGTCTGTAAAGATATACAGCAAAGCCAAGGAGGCGGCCCTCCTGGCGCACAGAGCGCTTGGATGCAGCGGCGCAACCAGGGTCGACCTGATTATAGATAATAAGGGAAACCCGTTTGTTCTTGAGGTGAACACAATACCGGGTATGACGGAGACCAGTTTGCTGCCGAAGATAGCGAAAAGCGCCGGATATGATTTCGCCGGGCTGCTCGAAGAGATACTTGGAGGCATAGTTGCGGGCTAAGAGAAACACCAGAAGAAATACCGTTGCCAGGAAGCAGCGGCTGATGGGTTTCGCGGGAAGAGTAAAGACGGTTGCGATTATAGCACTCCCCCTGATAATTCTTGCAGCTATCGGATATTTTGGCATGCGAAGAGTCAAGTCTTCCTTTATAGTCAGCAAGGTTGTCTTTACAGGCAATGTCCATCTGCCTGATGAAGACCTTAGGAATCTGGCTGGACTTAAGGGAGGCGAAAACCTTCTTGCGCTGTCGGGCTGGGGCATTTTCAGGAAGATCTCGGCCTCACCCTGGGTCAGTTATGTGGCTGTGAGAAAAGAATTTCCCGACAAACTCCATGTCCTGGTAAAGGAGACAGAGCCCTTTGCGCTTCTTGACATGAAAGGACGACTCTTCATTGTTGATGAGAAGGGCAGGATGCTTGAGGAACTAAGAGAAAGTTCCATGCCTTTTCTGCCAATAATAAACGGCGACCCATACCAGGAGAAGGAAGCTTTTACTGAAGCGATAAATCTCGTGCGGGCGATAAAAGATACGGGACTGCTGTCCCGGAAAAACCATATAGAAGTAATAGCCCACAAAATGCAGGAGGTTGCTTTAAACCTTGACGGTACTGTCGTAAAAATCGGCTCAGGTGAGTACGCTGACAAATTGTCGAGACTTATGGAACTCGAAAACGAGATAAAGGCCCGCCGCATACCGGTCGATTATATCGATCTGAGATTTGCCAACAGAGTTATCGTGAAGCCGGTGAACGAGGTGATAAGATGAGCAGACAGCACATAACAGTAGGACTTGACGTCGGAACGACCAAGATCTGCGCCATGGTTGCGGATACGGGCGGGGAGGCGGCTGAGATACTCGGCTTCGGTGCTTCCCCATCTGCCGGGCTCAGGAAGGGGATTGTAATAAATATCGATGCGACGGTGGATTCCATAAAGAAGGCTGTCAGAGAGGCGGAGGCCTCTTCAGGAGTAAGGATCAAGTCTATTTCTGTGGGCATTTCAGGGGCGCATATAAAGGGTTTCGACAGTTCCGGCGTAACGGGTTTGAGGGGAAGAGAGGTCTCTGCTTCAGATGTAAAGCGCTCAATAGATTCCGCGAAGGCTGTCTATATTCCTCTTGAGAGGGAGGTGCTTCATGTTATACCGATGGAATATGTTTTGGACGGTCAGGACGGCATCACGGACCCGATCGGCATGTCGGGCGTGAGGCTGGAGGCCAGGGTCCATATCATTACAGGAGCAGTTTCTCCAATGCAAAATCTTTTGAAATGCTGTGAAAAAGCGGGTCTTGAAGTCTCCGATGTTGTCTTTGAGCCGCTCGCCTCAGCGCATGCTGTCCTAACCGAAGAGGAGAAGGAATCGGGCACGATTCTTATAGATATAGGCGGCGGAACGACAGATGTCGCTTTGTTTAAATACGGAAGTCTGAGATATACCTCGGTTATCGGGGTGGGCGGAAATCATTTTACGAATGATATTGCAGTCGGACTTAGAATTACGGCGAACGAGGCCGAGAAGCTCAAAAAGGCGGCTGGGGCTGCTTGCGAAAACTTTGTAGACGCTGCTGAGCAGATGGAAATAACCCAGGCTGGAGGACAGAAGAGGAGTTTGCCCAGAAAGCATGTCGCGGAGATACTTCAGCCGAGGTGCGAGGAGATGCTCGAACTCATAAAGGAGGAGATAAAGAAGTGTTCGGGACATGGGATTGCCATCTGCGGAGTCGTGATGACCGGAGGGGCTTCACAGTTAAGTGGTTTTAATAAAATGGCCGAATCAGTCCTGGCCCTTCCGGTAAGATCCGGCTATGCGGGGCAAATGAGCGGGCTGAAAAACGAGCTGAGGAGCCCTGCCTATTCGACCGGTATCGGTCTTGCCACGTACGGATACGAACCTGAAATGAAAAATGTCGCTCATGCCTCCAGGACCGGCCTGCTCGGCATTTTGGCTGACTGGGCAAGAGATAAATTCAGATATGCTGATTATTTTAATTTCATTAACAGAAAGGAAGGGGGAATGTTATGTTTGAAATCGAGGAGGTAAGAGGTCAGAAGGCCAAAATTAAAGTCATTGGGGCAGGGGGAGCCGGAGGCAACGCAATCAACAATATGATCTCCTCCAACCTGCAGGGGGTTGAGTTCATCGCCGTCAATACAGATCTGCAGGTGCTGGAGACATCTCTTGCGCCAACCAAGGTTCAGATAGGAAGAGAACTGACCAGGGGGTTGGGCGCCGGATCAAACCCTGAGATAGGGAGGCAGGCTGCGATAGAAGACAGGGCGACTATCATGGATTGTATTGACGGCTGCGACATGGTCTTCATCACTGCTGGCATGGGCGGCGGTACAGGTACTGGCGCGGCCCCTGTTATCGCTGAGGTGGCCAGGGAGATGGGAATTCTGACTGTTGCTGTCGTAACCAAGCCATTCTTTTATGAGGGCAAGAAGAGGCTGCTGAACGCTGAAGAAGGTATGAAGGAACTGACCAGGCATGTGGATACCCTGATCGTTATCCCGAATGACAAGATAAGTCTTGTGGTAGAGAAGGGGACCCCGATGCTGAAATCTTTTTCGATCGCAAACGATGTGTTAAGACAGGCGGTCCAGAGCATATCGGATATCATTCTTGTGCCCGGACTCATAAATGTCGATTTCGCTGATGTGAGGACCATAATGGAGAAAGTAGGGCGCGCTGTAATGGGCACCGGCATAGCAAGTGGCGAAGGAGGCGCCTTCGAGGCGGCCAAGAAGGCGATATCAAATCCTCTTCTTGAAGACTCCTCAATAGAAGGTTCGAGGGGCATACTTATTAATGTCACGGGTGGTCTTGAACTTTCGCTTAGCGAGGTTCAGGCCGCTTTGTCGCTTATTTATGACTCGGCCCACGAAGATGTAAACGTTATTTTCGGCGCAGTAATCGACCCGGATGTTAAGGATGAGGTCAGGGTGACTGTGATTGCTACGGGCTTTGAAGAAAAGAAGGAGAAGATAGAACTGCCCGAGATAAAGAAATGGTCGCCGGCAAAGGAACCCCTGAGCCTTAAAGGTTCAGAGAGGGTGCTTGCCAAGAACCTGTCCACTTTTGATGCCGTTGCGCCTAAAGATGCGATCTTTAACTATGAGGATGCGATAGATCTCCCCGCCTTTTTAAGAAGGTCTGTTCAGAAGGAGATCTGATTTTCCCCCCAGAGGGGCTTCCTATTCCCCCCCAATGGAAGCCCCTCTCCCCCCTTACTGCGGGCGGGACTGTTAATGGTAATTGTAGCAATGAAAGGTCATAGTATATATGCTCATTAATTTATCAGAAAAATTTATGGACAGAGCGGCTGTTTTATCCTTGACAAGCTCACCATATTATCTATAATTTGACTGGGGTTGGTGATTATGGGAAATAATGAAAACGAGAGAGGGCCGCTGTTAGGCGAGCTTGCTCCGGATTTTCAGGCCGTAATAGCTGGACATACCATAAGGCTTAGTGATTTCAGGGGAAAGTGGATCGTCATTTTATCTCATCCGAAAGATCTTTTGCCTATATTCAAAACAAGAACCGTACAGTATCTTCTTTGTAAAAGAAGAACGAAGGTGATTGCATTGGGGTGCCAACAGACAGAGGGCATCGAAACAGGAAGGAATCTTTTAAAAAAATATATACGTAAACATAGTTTGACGATACTGGATGACTCCGGAGGAGAGGTAGCGAAAAGCTATGGGTTGCGCGAGTCGGTTGATGAGGGCCTTCAGGAGGTTAAAGGCGTATTTATCGTCGACCCTAAGGGCATCTTAAGAGCCAAACTGTATCTGCCGCCAACGGCTGAAAGGAATTTTTACGAGGTCCTTAAGCTTATCGATGCGATGCAGACCGCCGATAAGCAGAAAATGTCTTCTTCCGAACATGGGAAAACATTTCGTCAGCTTGATATGGCAATAAAAAAGATAGTCGTCCCGGGGGAAGGCAGGATGGTATAAACCTGCCCGGCCTGAAGCCTTTGCAGGTCTTTATCACCTTCCTCCCGGAACTGTTTCCAAACAATCCATCAATTACAACTACGATGAACATTCAGGGGAGAGCTTTTTCAGCGTTACAAGCAGATCGTGTGACCCGCCATTGTCGACATCTCTTTTCACAATTATGTCAATCGGGGTAACCTCCCTGCCATAGTAGCCGCTGTTTAAACTGTCTCTGACGCTGACAACAGAGCCCTCGAGGTTGAGTCCGGCGTAGATGCCCTTCGCTTTCGCAAAAGAGATGAAGTCCGCCGTGATATTTGACTTTGCTCCCATCCCAACCGGCCCAAGGGCTATCGACGTATCTCCACCGAGTTTGAAAGACGAAGCAAGCAGTGAATCTACAGCCTTCTGGCTCATGACCATCATAACCACCTCGGCCGACTCGCCGCCGATCTGCAGCCCGAACGTCACTGAACCAATGGTGTAGAATGCAGGCTCGCTCCAGTTGCAGGTCTTCTCATCTCTCAGAACCAGCACCCCAGTTCCACCCGAACCGCCAAGTATGAAACCTGCCTTGAGGACTTGCGGAAAGATTAACAAGCCCTTTGCCTTGCCGAGGTTTTCGTGGAACCAGGTGTACTGCTGATCATTCACAAATTCGTTGAATGTCACACGGGCTTTATCTACTAAGGCCTGGCCATCGTTCCCTGCCGCAGCTACAGTCGCAGGCAATATTAGCAACAACCCGGCCGTGACCAAAACTACCGCAAAAACCGATATTATTGATAGGTTCTTACTTTTCATGTCGACCTCCTTTCTAATGACCATACCGGATAAGAATTGCCTCCCCGGTACAGTTACACAGCAAAGAAAACGATCACAAATACTCTTAAGTGAACTATAGAATATGCCTCTGAAATTGACATTTTCTGAATACTCCGCCTGGGGCAAAATCAGGCTGAAATCAGTTCAAAAAAGGGGAAAAGCCTCTTTCTTAAAAGAATTCTTCCTAATGTTGAGTCTAATTAAATTTCTCGACGGTATTTGCCGCCGTTGCGGGCAAAGTACTGGAGGTAATTTCTGCGCAGATCGGTTCGGGTAAATTGACCCTGGAAAAGCATACTGGCTTTTTCCGTTTTTTTTCAGGGACTTTCAATGAAGAACATTTTTCGCCATGTCTTCAGCCGTGCGGTGTTTATTTGAGGCTGGCTCAATGAAAACTTTGCTGATACCATGCTCCGTTTTTTCCCAGCGGCTAGGATTGAAAAACAACTGGTGCAGCGCGCGATAGCTGGCAACGCTCGCCAGGAACCAGTAAACTGGGACCGTCAGCACAAGGGGTACCAATGAATACATGCGTCTCCGCCATATTGCCATCGCGTTTAGGAGCATTAGGAGAAGATTTCCGACGAGCAGGTTCAAGTACGCGAGTTCCATGGTGGGAGACGGGAAGAGCACCGATATTTTATCATGCCCAATAAGAAGACCCAGGGTAAATATAACCAGGAGAATGATATTTGCCAGATTGGAAAATACGGTGCCTCCAATAAACAACTGGAAACTCATGAATCCCTTTGGCCCCAGATCCCTGAACAATTTTATGGGATTGCGCATGTGCACCAGATAGGTCTGCATATAACCTTTTATCCATCGGGTCCTCTGCTTTATCCAGTTTATGGTCCTGCAGTTCGCTTCTTCATAGGTAGTAGATGTCACTGCCTGTGAGCGGTATTTCAGCCTGCTCATCCGTGTCCCCAGGTCAGCGTCTTCTGTTACATTAAATGGGTCCCATGCGACCATTTCCTTGAGAAACGCGGTCCTGAAATGGTTGCTCGTGCCTCCAAGGGGAATTGGAAGGTTAAGTCTGCTTAAAGCAGGCAGCATTAGATCGAACCAGAATGTGTACTCGGTCGTGAACATGCGGGTAAGCCAGTTTTCTTTGCTGTTGTAATAGTTCAGGGCACACTGGACACAGGCAAGTCTCTCATCTCCCTGCCTGAAAGTCATAAGGGCAAGCTTAAGTTGGTCAGGATCGGGTTTGTCCTCTGCATCATAGATCGTCACAAACTCTCCACGCGCAAACTTGACCGCGTAGTTACAGGCCTTGGGCTTGGTGCGTGGTTCGCTGACCGGAACGCGGACTATTTCGAAATAGGGTGGCAGCTTCAGGTCCTTGACGATCTCAATGGTGTCGGTGTCATCGCTTTCGAGGACCAACTTAATATCCAGTTTATGAGTTGGATAGTCAAGGAGTTTAAGGTTCTCAGCAAGGTGTTCGACAGTGACGCGTTTTTCCCTTAGCATTGGCACCAAAATGGTGTACATGGGGAGGGTCTGTTCATCAAGTTTGGTCTGTTCCTTCTTGTGAGCTACAGGGATAGTGAAGCCTATTGCCGACAGAATAAATTTGTAGAGGAGAACAAAGCTGACAGAGAAGGTGAGAAATGCGTTGAATATGATCATTCCGGTAGGATAACTGACGTAGAGCAACAGGGCGAAAGCGGCGATCGTTATGGCTGCCGCGGACATCTGGCCGCGGGTAAATGTCTTCGCTGCACTTTTGGAGGAGTCCTTTTCATATAGTTCGGCCACTATCTCATGGGAGTAATTATTCGCAAAAATCTTTTGCAGCGCGAAAAAAATATCGAACTTCGCAGTGACGACAATTTTGGCATTTTCTCCCCAGCGGGCGCGGATTAGTGAAAAAGTCGTTTCGGAGGGATCAGCTGTGGCGACAACTACATTTTCTCCGTCACGCATTATGGGAAGGACAAGTTCACGTGAATAGAAGGGGCGATCCCCTTCGGTGAGAAGTGTTGTATCCATTTGAATTCTTGTAAGATCGACGAACTCCAGGTTGAAATAACAGGAAAGGGCGTTGTAATAATCAAGGGACCTTATGCCTGCTATAGCCTGAAGTATCTCGCCCAATCTGCCCCCGGTTTTCTTTTGGCGATTTAGTGCCTCCTGGATCTGCTCTGTCGTCACCAGCCCTTTACTGACCAGGAAATCACCTATCTGCATAACGCCTCCTTTTAAAACCTCAACCACAGTCCCATAAACGGAGCGGTACCTCTGCCGGTATTCCGTCCATAGAAATCCTGAGTTATCCCGGCTTGAAGCCCAACCTTCGGGGTTACCCAGTAGATGGCACTCAAGGTTGCCTTGTATAGATCATAATCAGTCGATTGCTGTCTGAAAGGGTCGTTTGACGTCGCACCGCTGTTATTACGTAAGCCGAATATTTTTTCCTGCTTGAAATCGATCACCCACTTGTCGCCGAAGCTTTTCCATCCTACTCTCCAATCAAAACGCAATTCATCGGCCGGTGCGCCGAAACGCTTGCGAAAACCGCCTTCAGCGTTGAAATACCAGTTGTGCTCAGCCCATTTCCATCCGTGACCGTA